>DASWQG010000082.1:0-3632 GCA_036403775.1 Luteimonas sp. | reverse complement strand
AGCCCAGGCCGCGGGCGCGCTTGAGCGGCGTGCGGAAGGAGTCCAGGCGCGTGCCGTTGCGCGACTTGTGCTGCGGATCGCCCGCGGTGCCGATGTTGCTCATGCGCCTGCTCCCGAAGCGACGATCCACAGGATCAGGGTGAACACCACGGTCAGCGCGATGACGGTCCAGCCCGAGGCGTAGAACTCCGGGATCTCGAAGCCCCAGCCGGCGTCCCACAGCAGGTGGCGGATGCCGTTGAGCAGGTGGTAGACCAGCGACAGCGAGAAGCCGAACAGGAACAGCTTGCCCAGCGGCGAGGCCAGGCACTCGGCGGCGTTGGCATAGGCCTCGCCCCCCGCGGCCAGCGCCAGCAGCCACCAGGCGAAGGCGAAGGCGCCGACCACCAGGATCGTGCCGGTGACGCGATGCAGGATCGACATCGTCATCGTGATCTGCCACCGGTACACCTGCAGGTGCGGGGACAGGGGACGTTCGCGGGTCGCCATGGGCAGCTCGTCCTTGCGGTTCGGTTCGACGTCGGGCGACGTCAGAAATCGATGCAGCGACCGTTCTTTTCCCAATCCCCGTAGCGCGTCGGGTCGGGGCCTTCGCGGCCGCCGTACTCGGGTGCCTGCGGCGGCGCGGTCGGGGGCGTCGTCGCCTCGGCCTCGCCTTGCGCGGCCTCGGGAAGGGAACTCGATTGGCCTATCATCGTGGTGATCACAGCCGTGAAAGTGTACGACCCGCGCCCGATGACCGACAAGCCGCACGCCCGTTTCGCCCTGCCCGGCCATGGCCTGGTGACGCTGGAAGGGCGCGATGCCGTCGCCTTTTCGCACGCGCAGTTCATGAGCGACGTGAAGTCGCTGGACGACGGCGCGTGGCACTGGAGCGGCTGGTTGACGCCGAAAGGGCGCGTGGTGGCGCTGTTCGCGCTGCTGCGGCGGGGCCCCGGATCGGTGTGGCTGGTGCTGCCGGATGCGGATCGAGAATCGTTCGCAACCGCGCTGCGCACCTACGTGTTCCGCAGCAAGGTGGTGATCGCGACGCCGGACGTGGCGGTGTCCGCCAGCTTCGCCGTCCAGCCTTCGGGCGGAACCGCGGCCCTCGACATGTCGGGCGACGGCGGCCCGCGCACGCTCTTCATCGGCGGCGAGCCCGCGCACGGCGACCTGGCCGCGCTCGCCCGCTGGACGGCGGCGGACCTGGCCCACGGCCTGCCGCGATTGCCGGCATCGCAGGCCGGGAAATGGACGCCGCAGCAGCTGTCGCTGGAGCGGCTGCGCGCCTTCAGCGTGAAGAAGGGCTGCTATCCGGGGCAGGAAATTGTGGCGCGCACGCACTTCCTGGGCCAGGCCAAGCGTGGGCTGGTGTTGCTGGAAGGCGAGGTGCCGCTGGCGGCAGGCGCGGACGTGCACGCAGACGGCCAGCCCATCGGCACGCTGGTGAGCGCCGCCGGCACCCTCGCCCTCGCGGTGTTGCCGCTGGAGCGCGCCGCGACGCTGGAGGCGTGCGGTGCGCCAGTGCGCGAGCGGCCGCTCCTCGGCGGCCTCGCGCGGTAAGCGCCTCAGGCCAGGGAATCGGCCGCCGCGACGATCTCTTCCTCGCTGGGGATCACCAGGAACGCGGCGCCCGCGAGCGGCGTGAAGGTGTCGGCGCCCACCACGCGGCGGAACGGGCGCGCGCCGAAGCCGCCCTCGACGACCGCAGTGATGATGCCCTCGCCCACGCCGGCGCTGCGGCGGCCCTCATCCACGATCAGGATGCGCTTCGCGCTCGCCGCCTGCTCGCGGATCCAGGCCTCGTTGAGCGGCACCAGCCAGCGCAGGTCGCACACGCGTACCTTCCAGCCGTGCTTCGCCTCGATCGCGCGCGCCGCGCGCAGGCTCATCGGCACGCCGTTGCCGAAGGTGAAGACCACCAGGTCGTCGTTGCCCTCCCCGTAGACGCGGCCCTCGCCCAGCGGCATCGCCTGGTCGGGCGCCGGGTACTCCGTCAGCCAGCCGCCATCGCCCGGCTCATGCAGGTCCTTGGCCATGTACAGCGCGATCGGTTCCAGGAACGCGCACACGCGCCCGTCCACCTTCGCCAGCGCGGCCAGCGTGCGCAGCATCGTCGCCGCGTCGTCGCCGCGCGACGGGCAGCCGACCACCAGGCCCGGGATGTCGCGCAGCGCGGTGATCGAGTTGTCGTTGTGGAAGTGGCCGCCGAAACCGCGCTGGTAGCCGAGCGAGGCGATGCGCACCACCATCGGGTTGCGGTACTGGTCGTTGCTGAAGAACTGCAGGCTCGCCGCCTCGCCGCGGATCTGGTCGGCGGCGTTGTGCAGGTAGGCCAGGTACTGGATCTCGGGCAGCGGCAGCATGCCCATGTTGGCGTAGCCCTGCGCCAGGCCCAGGATCACCGTCTCGTCGAGCAGGGTGTTGAACACGCGACGCGGGCCGAAGGCCTTCTGCAGGCCCTTGGTGACGGTATAGACGCCGCCCTTCTGCGCCACGTCCTCGCCGAACAGCAGTGTCTCGGGATACTTGGCGAACAGGTCGTGCAGCGCGTTGTTGATCTGGATGGCGAGGTGCCGCGGCGGCTGCTTCTCCGGCAGCTTGTCGGCGCCGCCGAACACCTGTTCGCGGCGCTGCGCGTAGTCGAAGCGCTTCGCCTCTTTCGCCACCGCCTTGGGCGTGTACGGCGCCAGCGGCGCCATCACCTCCTGCAGCGGGGGCAGCCGCGGGCGCCGGTCGGCGTCTTCCGCGGCGGCGAAGCACTTGCGCCGCGTGTCCTCGTACAGCGCCAGGATCTCGTCCTTCGACATCAGCCCCGACTCGAGCGCGATCGCGGCCGAGCGCAGCAGCGGGTCGGTCGCCTCCACCGCGCACAGCTCCTCGATCGAGCGCCACTCGATCTCGAAGTCGGTGCCGGCGTGGCCCATGATCCGCGTGGTGCGCAGGTGCAGGAAGGTCGGCCTGCGCGTGCGCCGGCAGTGCTCGACCGCACGCTGCACGTCGCCGTAGCCGTCGGCCAGGTCCAGGCCATCGGCATGGAAGTAGTCGAGGTCGGGACGGTCGCGGAAGTTGCGCGCGACCCAGCCCTCCGGCGTCTTCACCGAGATGCCGATGCCGTTGTCCTCGCACACGAACAGCACCGGCGCCGGCAGCTTCTGGTAGGCCGTCCAGGCGGCCGCATTGAACGCGGTCTGCGCGGTGGCATGGTTGCTGGAGGCATCGCCGAAGGAGCAGACCACGATGCTGTCGTCCGGGATCGGCAGCGCATGGCCGATGCGCTTGCCCTGCTCGATCGCCACGGCGGTGCCGAAGGCCTTGGGCAGGTGCGAGGCGATGGTCGAGGTCTGCGGCAGCACCCACAGCGGCTTGCTGCCCCACACCTTGTGCCGCCCGCCCGAGGCCGGGTCGTCCTTCGATGCCGCGAACGACAGCGCCGAATCCATGATCGGGTCCATGCCCGGCAGCTTGCGGAAGCGCTCCGCCATGAAGCCGCCGGAGCGGTAGTGCAGGAACGCGGGATCCGTATGGCGCGTGAGCCGCGCCACCATCGCGTTGCCCTCGTGGCCGCTGGAGCCGATCGTGTAGAAGACCTTGTTCTGCACGCGCAGCACGCGCGCCATCAGGTCCAGGTGGCGGCTGACCAGCTGCGA
>DASWQG010000081.1:0-4294 GCA_036403775.1 Luteimonas sp. | reverse complement strand
AGCCGCCGCCAGGCGGCTGCCGGGGGACATTCGCTCGTCAGGGCAGCCCCTCGCGCACCCCGGGGGGCAACGCGGGCTTACACCGTCGCGGGGAGGAGCTTCTCGGGTTCGGCCTGGGCGTCGACGACGAGCTCGCCGTCGCGCACGTCCACGCTGACCCGGCCGCCGCCGACCAGCTTGCCGAACAGCAGCTCGTCGGCCAGCGGACGCTTGATCCGGTCCTGGATCACCCGCGCCATCGGCCGCGCGCCCATCAGCGGGTCGAAGCCGTGCTGGGCCAGCCAGTCGCGGGCCGCCGGCGTCGCCGACAGGCTCACGCCCTTCTCGTGCAGCTGCGTCTCCAGCTCGATCAGGAACTTGTCCACCACGCGCAGGATGTGGTCCATGCCCAGCGGCTGGAACTGCACCACCGCGTCCAGGCGGTTGCGGAATTCCGGGCTGAAGCTGCGGCGGATCACTTCCATCGCGTCGCTGGAATGGTCCTGGCGGGTGAAGCCGATCGAGCGCCGCGCGGCCTGCGCCGCGCCCGCGTTCGTGGTCATCACCAGGATGACGTTGCGGAAGTTCGCCTCGCGGCCGTTGGTGTCGGTGAGCACGCCCCGGTCCATGACCTGCAACAGGATGTTGAAGATGTCCGGGTGCGCCTTCTCGACCTCGTCGAGCAGCAGCACGCAGTGCGGCGTCTTGACGATCTTCTCGGTCAGCAGGCCGCCCTGGTCGAAGCCGACGTAGCCCGGCGGCGCGCCGATCAGGCGCGACACCGAGTGCGGCTCCATGTACTCGGACATGTCGAAGCGGACGAGTTCGATGCCCAGCTGCAGCGCCAGCTGGCGGGTCACCTCGGTCTTGCCCACGCCGGTGGGACCGGCGAACAGGAAGTTGCCGATCGGCTTGTCCGGATTGGCGAGGCCCGAGCGCGACAGCTTGATCGCGCTGGCCAGGGTCTCGATCGCCGGATCCTGGCCGAAGATCACCATCTTGAGGTTGCGCTCCAGGTGCGCCAGCACGTCCTTGTCCGACGCGCTCACCTGCTTGGTGGGGATGCGCGCCATCTTGGCGACGATCGCCTCGATCTCCTCGACGTCGATCAGCTGCTTGCGCGAGCCCTCGGGCAGCAGGCGCTGGCGCGCGCCGGCCTCGTCGATCACGTCGATCGCCTTGTCCGGCAGCAGGCGGTCGCCGATGTGCTTGACCGACAGGTCCACCGCCGCCTGCAGCGCCTCGTCGGCGTAGGTCACGCCGTGGTGCGACTCGTAGCGCGGCTTCAGGCCCTGCAGGATCTCCACGGTCTCGCCGACCGTCGGCTCGACGATGTCGATCTTCTGGAAGCGCCGCGCCAGGGCGCGGTCCTTCTCGAAGATCCCGCGGTATTCCTGGAAGGTGGTCGAGCCGATGCAGCGCAGCTCGCCGGAGGCGAGCATCGGCTTGATCAGGTTGGAGGCGTCCATGGTCCCGCCCGAGGCCGAGCCCGCGCCGATGATGGTGTGGATCTCATCGATGAACAGCACCGCGCCCGGGATCTTCTTCAGCGCGGCCAGCACGCCCTTCAGGCGCTTCTCGAAATCGCCACGGTACTTGGTGCCGGCGACCAGCGCGCCCAGGTCCAGCGCGTAGATCACCGCGTCGGCCAGCACCTCGGGCACGTCGCCCTCGACGATGCGCTTGGCCAGGCCCTCGGCCAGCGCGGTCTTGCCGACGCCGGCCTCGCCCACGTACAGCGGGTTGTTCTTGCGCCGGCGACACAGCACCTGGATGGTGCGTTCGATCTCGTCGCGGCGGCCGACCAGCGGATCGATCCGCCCCTCGCGGGCCATGGCGTTGAGGTCGGTGGCGAACTCGGACAGGGCGTCGCCCTTGGCCCCCTCGCCTTCCGCCCCCTCGGCCTGGGCGCCCTCGTCCTGCCCGTGCGGCTCCTCGCCGCCCTGCTTGGCGATGCCGTGGGACAGGTAGTTGACCGCGTCCAGCCGGGTCACGTCCTGCTGGTTGAGGAAATAGACCGCGTGCGAGTCCTTCTCGCCGAAGATCGCGACCAGCACGTTGGCGCCGGTCACCTCCTTCTTGCCGGAGGACTGCACGTGGTAGACGGCGCGCTGCAGCACGCGCTGGAAGCCCAGGGTCGGCTGGGTGTCGCGGCCGTCGTCCATGTCCAGCTTGACCACCGACTTGTCGATGGCCTGCTCCAGCTCGGCGCGCAGCCGCGGAAAGTCGGCGCCGGCGGCCTTCAGCACGCCCTCCGCCGACGGGTTGTCGAGCAGCGCCAGCAGCAGGTGCTCGACCGTCATGTATTCGTGCCGCGCCTCGCGGGCGCGCTTGTAGCACTGGCCGATGCTGTACTCGAGGTCCTTGCTGAACATTGGGGTCACCGATTGGGGCTGCTGCCTATATGGGGGGCACGCCGGTGAAATCCATCTCTACGCCTTCTCCATGGTGCACAACAGCGGGTGCTGGTTCAGCCTTGCGTATTCGTTCACCTGGGCCACCTTGGATTCGGCCACTTCCCGGGTGAAGACCCCGCAGACGCCGCGCCCGCGGGTGTGCACATGGAGCATGACCTGGGTCGCCTTCTCGATGTTCATGCCGAAGAACCGGACCAGCACGTCCACGACGAAGTCCATCGGGGTGTAATCGTCGTTCAGCAGCAGTACGGAATACAGCGGCGGGCGCGCGACCTCGGGGCGGCTGGGGGCGACGACCACGCCGTGTTCCCGCTCGTGCTGCGTCCGTTTGTCGGGCGTGTTGGCCATGCCTGGATTATAGAATGGCCCTCGCATGAGCTATCGCGAAGGACGTTTCTGGCAGCCCGACGTGACCGTCGCCACCGTGGTGGTCCGCGACGGTCGCGTGCTGTGCGTGGAAGAGCAGGCCAATGGCCGCGGCCTGGTGCTCAACCAGCCGGCCGGGCACCTCGAACCCGACGAGGGCCTGGCAGACGCCGCGATCCGCGAGGCGCTCGAGGAAACCGGCTGGGACATCCGCCTCACCGCCTTCGTCGGCGCCTACCAGTGGAAGGCGCCCGAGACCGGTCGGCACTACCTGCGCTTCGCCTTCGCCGGGGAGCCGGTCCGACACCACCCCGGCCGCCCGCTGGACACCGGCATCGTCGCGACGCACTGGCTCACTCCCGCCGAACTGCTGGCCGCGCGCGACCGCCATCGCAGCCCGCTGGTCTGGGAAGCGGTGGCCGACTGCCTGGGCGGCCGGCGACAGCCCCTGTCGATCCTGAGGCAGGTGCCATGACGTCGTCCCCGGGCGCGGGCGCGGCGGGCCGGGCGCCGATCGTGGTCGGGATGTCGGGCGGCGTCGATTCCTCGGTGGCCGCCCTGCTCCTGCTGCGGGCCGGGGAGGACGTGGCGGGCATGTTCATGGACAACTGGGCCGACGACGGCAGCGGCGACTGCCGCGCCGACGAGGATCGTCGCGACGCGGTCGCCGTCTGCGGACTGCTGGGGATCCCGCTGCACGTGCGCGACTTCTCCCGCGAATACTGGGCGGGCGTGTTCGAGCATTTCCTGGCCGAGTATGCCGCCGGACGCACCCCGAACCCGGACGTCCTGTGCAACCGCGAGATCAAGTTCCGGCATTTCCTCGATGCCGCCCGCGCGCTCGGCGCGGACCGCATCGCCACCGGGCACTACGCCCGCGTCGCGCGCCGGGGGGAGCAGTGGCAACTCCTGCGCGCGCGCGACCGCGGCAAGGACCAGAGCTACTTCCTGCACCTGCTCGGCCAGGAGGCGCTGGCGGCGACCTTGTTCCCGCTGGGCGACCTCGAGAAGGGCGAGGTACGCCGGATCGCCGCGGCCGCAGGCCTGCCCACCGCGGCCAAGAAGGACTCCACCGGCATCTGCTTCGTCGGCGAGCGTGACTTCCGCGCGTTCCTCGCGCGCTACCTGCCCGCCCGCCCGGGCGAGATCCACGACCCGCAGGGCAACGTGCTTGGCACGCATCCCGGCATCGCCTACTTCACCCTGGGCCAGCGCGGCGGGTTGCAGCTGGGCGGCGTGCGCGGCCGCGCGGCGGCGCCCTGGTACGTGGTCGGCAAGGACGTGGCGCGCAACATCCTCTACGTGGACCAGGGCCACGACAGTCCCTGGCTGCAATCCACCGTGGCATGGACCGGGCCGGCGCACTGGATCGGCGGCGCCGCCCCGGCGGCGCGGCTGCAGGTCGAAGCGCAGGCGCGCTACCGGCAACTTCCCGAACCCTGCGTCGTGGAGGTGCTCGACGACGGCAGCCTGCGCGCGCGCTTCCCGCGTGCCCAGCGCGCGGTGACGCCGGGCCAGTCGCTGGTGCTCTA
>DASWQG010000080.1:0-7474 GCA_036403775.1 Luteimonas sp. | reverse complement strand
GGTGTTGCCGGACCCGCTGGTCGACCCGTCGCTGCCGATCGCATCGTCGAGTTGCTGCGCACCCGGCAGGTGGTGGTCGTCGCCGGCGAGACCGGTTCCGGCAAGACCACCCAGTTGCCCAAGCTGTGCCTCGCCGCCGGCCTGGGCCGCAACGGGCTCATCGGCTGCACCCAGCCGCGGCGGCTGGCCGCGCGCGCAGTGGCGCGGCGCGTGGCCGAGGAGCTGCAGGTGCCGCTGGGCGGCGCGGTCGGCTACCAGGTGCGGTTCAACGAGAGCGTCGGCCCGCAGACCGTCGTCAAGTTCATGACCGACGGCATCCTGCTGGCGGAAATCCAGTCCGACCGCTGGCTGTCGCGCTACGACACGCTGATCATCGACGAGGCCCACGAGCGCAGCCTCAACATCGAGTTCCTGCTCGGCTACCTCAAGCAGCTGCTGCGCCGTCGCCGCGACCTCAAGGTGATCGTCACCTCCGCGACCATCGACACCGCGCGCTTCGCCGCGCACTTCGACGACGCGCCCGTGGTGGAAGTCGCCGGCCGCGGCTATCCGGTGGAGGTGCGCTGGCGGCCGCTGGAGGGCGAGGGCGAGGAGGCCGGCCAGCGCAGCGTGCTCGACGGCGTGCTGGCGGCATGCGACGAGATCGCAAGGGAACGGCCACAGGGAGACACCCTGGTCTTCCTGCCCGGCGAACGCGAGATCCGCGATGCCCACCAGGCCCTGGAGAAGCGCGGCTACCGGCACACCGAAATCCTGCCGCTCTACGCGCGGCTCTCGGCGCGCGACCAGGACCGCGTGTTCCACCCGGGCCCGCAGCGCCGCATCGTCCTCGCCACCAACGTCGCCGAGACCTCGCTCACGGTGCCGCGCATCCATTACGTGGTCGATCCGGGCTACGCGCGGGTCAAGCGCTACAGCCCGCGGCAGAAGCTCGACCGCCTGCAGGTCGAGGCGATCAGCCAGGCCAGCGCCGACCAGCGCAAGGGCCGCTGCGGGCGCATTGCGCCGGGCACATGCCTGCGCTTGTATTCGGAAGCCGATTACCTGTCGCGCCCGGAGTTCACCGATCCCGAGATCCGCCGCGCCGCGCTGGCCGGGGTGATCCTGCGCATGCTGTCGCTGCGGCTCGGCCGGATCGAGGAGTTCCCGTTCCTCTAACCGCCGGATCCGAGGGCGATCGCCGATGGCTGGCAGACGCTGGCCGAGCTCGGCGCGGTGGACGAGCGGCGCGCGCTCACTGCGACCGGCAGGTTGATGGCGAAACTGCCGGTGGACGTGAAGCTGGCGCGGATGCTCGTCGCCGCGCCGGCGCACGGCTGCCTGCGCGAGATGCTGGCGATCGCGAGTTTCCTGGCGATCCAGGACCCGCGCGAACGCCCGTCCGACCAGCGCGCGGCGGCCGATGCCGCGCACGCGCAGTTCGCGGATCCGCGTTCGGAGTTCCTCGGCATCCTGCGCCTGTGGGACGCCTACGACGCCGCGCATGGCGAGTCGACGCAGTCGCAGTTGCGCAAATGGGCGGACCGCCATTTCCTCGGCTTCCTCCGCCTGCGCGAATGGCGCGAGCTGCATCGGCAACTGAAGCTGGCCTGCGCGGAACTGGGCTGGGAGGTGGCGGAACGCGCGCGACCGGGCGAGACCGGGAATCCTGAGTCCGAGGGTGCCCTGAGGCGGAAGTACGTCGCCCTGCATCGTGCCTTGATCGCGGGCTTGCCGACGCAGCTCGGCAACCGCCAGCCGGGCGAGAAGGGGAAGAAGGGCCCGGCGCAGTACGACGGCCCGCGCGGGCGCAAGTTCCAGCTGTTCCCGGGCTCGGCGCTGGCGCGCAAGCCTCCGCCATGGGTGCTGTCGGCGTTGTTGCTCGACACCGAGCGCGTGTGGGCGCTTACCAACGCCGCGATCGAGCCCGACTGGGCGATCGCCGAACTGCCGCACCTGGTCGCCCGCCGCCGTTTCGATCCGCGCTGGGCGCGGTCGCAGGGCAGGGTGGTCGGCAGCGAGCAGGTCACCCTGTTCGGCCTGGTGCTGGCGCCGAAGAAGCCCATCCACTACGGCGCGCTGTTCCCGGAGGAAGCGCGGCAGATCTTCGTGCGCGATGCCCTGGTCAGCGGCGAGATCGACACCCGCAGTGCGTTCCTGCAGCGCAACCTGGCGACGCTGGCGAGGGCGCGCGAGGAGGAGGCCAAGCAGCGCCGCGCCGGCGTCGTCGTCGACGAGGACTGGCAGGCGCGTTGGTACCTCGATCGCCTGCCCGCGGACGTGCACAACGCGCAGGCGCTCGATGCCTGGTACGCGCGGCTGCCGAAGGAGAAGAAGCAGGGCCTGGAATGGCGCCGCGAGGACCTGATCGCCGGCGATGAAAGCGACGTCGCGCAGTTCCCGCCCTACCTCGCGCTGGGTGACGCCCGCCTGGCGCTGCGCTACCGCTTCGAGCCGGGGGCCGCCGACGACGGGATGACCGTGGTCGTGCCGCTGCACCTGCTCAACGCGCTGGATGCCGCGCGCCTGTCGTGGCTGGCGCCCGGATTCGTCGCAGAGAAGGCGGTGGCGCTCATCCGGACCCTGCCCAAGGGCCTGCGGCGCAACTTCGTGCCGGCGCCGGATTTCGCCCGCGCCTTCGCCGAGGCCTGGTCGCAGGGTTCCGCGGACAGCATCGAGGGCGAGCTCGCGCGCTTCCTCCAGCGCACGACCGGCGTCGAGGTCGCGGCCACCGCGTTCGAGCCCGGCGCCATCGAACCGCACCTGCATGCGAACCTGCGGCTGCTCGACGCCGACGGCCGCACGGTCCTGGCCGAATCCAGGGACCTCGCGGACCTGCGCGAGCGCTTCGGCGCGCGTGCCGCCGCCGCCTTCGCCCGGCATGCGGCCCAGGGCATGGCACGCAAGGGACTGACCGCGTTCCCCGAAGACGCCATCCCGGTGGAGGTCCCTGGTCCCGGTGGCGTCCCCGCGTTCCCCGCGTTGCAGGACGACGGCGAAAGCGCGTCGCTGGCGGTGCATGCCGAACGCGCGGCGGCCCAGCGCCTGCACCCCGGCGGAGTTCGCCGCCTGCTGGCCATCGCGCTCGCCGACCGGATGAAACAGGCGCGCCGGCAGCTGCCGGTCCAGCCGAAGGTCGCGTTGCTCTACGCCGCCATCGAATCCATCGCACCGCGTGCCCGCGCCGGCGCCAGGGACGCCGACATCCTGCGCGAGGACCTGGTGGACGGCGCCTTCGCCGCGCTCGCTGCCGACGACCTCGGAGGGATCCGTGACGCCGCCGCGTTCGAGGCGCGCCGCGACGCGATCGCGCGCCAGCTGTTCCCGGAAGCCATGGCGCGCTTGCAGCAGGCCGAGCAGATCCTCGGCCTGGTGGCGGAGGTGCGCGGCAAGCTCGACGCGAAGCTGCTCGGCTGGGCCCGCGGCAACCTCGACGACATGCAGGCGCAACTGGCGGCGCTGGTCCAGCCGGGCTTCCTCCGCACCGTCCCGGCGGCGGCGCTGGCGGAGTATCCGCGCTACCTGCGGGCGCTGGCCTTGCGCGCGGAGCGGGCCTTGCGCGACCCCGCGCGCGACCAGGCGCGCATGCTCGAGCTCAAGCCCTTCGTGGACGCGCTGGAAGCCGCGGCCGGAACGGGCGCGATCGGCGCCCCGGACTGGCAGTCGCTGCGCTGGGACCTGGAGGAACTGCGGGTGTCGCTGTTCGCCCAGGAGCTCGGCACCCGCGGCGGCGTATCACCGAAGAAGCTGGCCGCGAAACTCGGGAAATTGGTGCTACCTTGAAGGCCGATCCCCGAGCGAACCGCCGGCTGTGCCCTCCGCCGAGCACGACAACCTGTCGCGCCTGGACGCGTCGCTGCTCGACGTGCCGGCCTGTGCCGCGCTGCCGGAAGGCCTGCGCGCGCTGTTGCGCGAAGGCATCGGCGCCGGCGCGACCGGCTTGCGCGATCCGCTGCCGGTGCTCGCCGACACGCTCGGCGCGCTGGCCCTGCTCGAGTCCGATGGCGAGGTCCTGGCCGCGGCGATCCTGCACGTGGCACCTGCGCTTGCCGACGCCCTGCAACCCAGGCTCGCGAAGCCGTTTCCCGCGGTCGTGGCGCTGCTCGAGGGGCAGCGCGCTGCCAGCCAGGTCTGGGCGCTCCATGCCGAGCGGCACGCATCAGGGGCCGGCAGCGGCAGTGAAGGCCTGCGTCGCCTGCTGCTGGCCATCGTCCGCGACCTGCGCGTGGTCCCGATCCTGCTGGCGCGGCAACTCGCGCGCCTGCGCGCCGCAGATGCGTTGCCGGAGCCGGCGCGCCGCGCGCTCGCGCAGCTGACCCGCGACATCCACGCGCCGCTCGCCAACCGGCTCGGCATCTGGCAACTGAAGTGGGAGCTCGAGGACCTGGCGTTCCGCCACCTCGAGCCCGACACCTACCGGCGCATCGCACGGCTGCTGGACGAGAAGCGCAGCGGCCGCGAGCGCTACATCGATGCGGTCAAGGCCACGCTCGGCGATGCATTGGCCGCGCAGGGCGTCCGCGCCGAGGTCGCCGGGCGGCCCAAGCACATCTACAGCATCTGGAAGAAGATGCGGAAGAAGGACGTGCCGATCGGCGAGCTCTACGACCTGCGCGCGGTGCGCGTGCTCGTCGAGGACGTCGCCGCCTGCTACGCCGCCCTGGGCGTGGTGCACGCGCTCTGGGTTCCGCTGCCCGGCGAGTTCGACGACTACATCGCGCGGCCCAAGCGCAACGATTATCGCTCGCTGCACACCGCGGTGGTCGGCCCGGAGGGCAAGACGCTGGAAGTGCAGATCCGCACCCGGGAAATGCATGCGCAGGCGGAGCTGGGCGTCGCCGCGCACTGGCGCTACAAGGAGGGTGGCGGCCCGGGCCGGTCCGCCGCGGGAAACGCCGCCCTCGACCGCAAGATCGAATGGATGCGCAGGCTGCTGGACACGCACGTCGACGGCAAGGCCGGCGACGCCGACCTGCTCGGCGAACTCGACAGCGAGCTGGTGGAGGACCGCGTCTACGCGCTCACGCCCAAGGGCGAGGTGGTGGACCTGCCGGTCGGCGCGACACCGCTGGACTTCGCCTACCACGTGCACACCGAGGTCGGCCATCGCTGCCGCGGCGCCAAGGTCAACGGCCGCATCGTGCCGCTCGACCATGTCCTGCGCAGCGGCGACCGGGTCGAGATCATGACCGCGAAAACCGGGGAGCCGCGCCGCGACTGGCTGGTGCAGTCGAACGGCTTCCTCGCCAGCGCGCGCTCCCGCGAGAAGGTGCGCAGCTGGTTCCACAAGCTGGACCGCGCGCGCAACGTGCAGGCGGGACGCGACCTGCTGGAGCGCGAGCTCAAGCGCGTCGGCCTGCAGCAGGCGGACCTGGCGCCGGTGCTGCGGCGCTTCAACGCGCCGTCGCTGGAGGACCTGCACGTGCTGGTCGCGCTGGGCGACGTCGGCCCGCACCAGGTGGCGCGGGCGCTCGGCGAGGCGGCGCGCGAAGTGCCGCCGGCGCCGGTCCGGCCGGTGCGCAGGCCGCGGGGCGGCAAGTCGCCGGCCTCGTCGGTGACGGTGGTGGGCGTGGGCAACCTGCTGGTCCAGATGGCCCGGTGTTGCCAGCCGTTGCCCGGGGAGGCCATCGCCGGCTACCTCACGCGCGGGCGCGGCGTCAGCGTCCACCGCACCGATTGCGCGACCTTGCGGCGGCTGGTGGCCGCGCAACCGGGGCGGCGCATGGCGGTGGAATGGAGCGGCGCGCAACCGGCCGCGCGCGAGGTGGACCTCGTGCTCGACGCGGCCGACCGCAAGTGGCTGCTCAAGGACGTCACCAACGCCATCGCGCAGGAGGACGCGAACGTGCTCGACATCCGCAGCGAGGCGGGCACCAACGCGCCCGGTGGCGGCGTGCGCCTGAGGCTGAAGCTGCGCGTGGCCGATTTCGGCCAGCTCTCCCGCCTGCTCGGCAAGCTCGAAGCGCTCGACGGCGTCGAATCCGCCCGCCGCGCGACCTGACTTCCGCTACAGCAGCACCCGCCGCACCGTGTCGCGCGCCGCCTCCATCGAGAAGTGGCGGTCGACGTTGGCCAGGCCGCCGGCGCTGAGCCGCTCCCAAAGCGCGCGGTCGCCATGCAGGCGCACGATCGCATCGGCGAACGTCGCGGCGTCGCCGCCGACCAGCACGTCCTCGCCGTCGTGCAGGTGCATGCCCTCCACCGCCGCGGGCGTCGCCACCACCGGCTGCCCGTGCGCCATGCTCAGGTTGACCTTGCCCTTTACGCCGGCGCCGTAGCGCAGGGGCGCCACCGCGATCCGGCACCCGTCCATCCAGGGCTCGATCGCCGGCACGTGGCCGTGCACTTCCACGCCCTCGATCGCCGCCAGGGCAGCGATGTCGTCGGGGACGTCACCGCCGATGCAATGGAACCTGATCTCCGGCAGGCGCTCGCGCACCCGCGGGAACACCTCCGCCACGAACCAGCGGACGGCGTCGGCGTTCGGCGGATGGCGGAACCCGCCGACGAACACCAGGTCGTGGCGCTGCGCGAACGGCAGGCCCGGGCCGGCGACCTCGTGCAGGTTCGACAGCACCTCGACCCGTGCCGATGGCGCATCGGTCGCCAGCAAAGCCCGTTCGGCTTCGCTGACCACCAGCGTCGCGTCGCTGGCGGCCACCACCCCGAGCTCGAGCGCCCGGGTACGCAACGCGGCGCGACGTTGCGCGGGGCTGCCGTCCAGTTCCGCGGCGCGCGCCTCGCGCAGGTAGTGCAGGTCGACGCTGTCGAACACCACGCGCGCCTGGGGCGCGTGCGCGCGCAGCAGCGGCAGGAACTCGCGGGCCACGTAGTGGCGGCAGGCGAGCACGCTGTGGAAGCGTGGGCCATGCTCGCGCAGCCACGCCGGCACGCGCTTCGCGAAGGGGCCGTACCACGCTTCCACGCCGAGCTGCTGCAAGGCTTCCGTGTAGCGGCCGGCGTGTTCCAGGTTCGCGGGCAGGAACACGACGTGCGCGCCTTCCCCGCGCAGCAGGCGCATCAGGTTCACCAGGCGCAACGAGCCGGAATCGCGGTCGGGCTGCGGCACCAGCGCATCGATCACCAGCACCTGCCGCTGCTGCCGGTGCAGCAGCGCGGGCGTCGGCTCGGTCCCGGGCGGCAGGTGCGAGCGGAGCGTCGCCGCCCACTTTTCCGCGAACACGGCGCGATTGCGCACCTGCGCGGCCTTGATTCCCTGGCGGGGATCGGTGCCCCCGCTGGTGCCTTCGTCGTGCAGCACGCGCGCTCCGGGCTGGTACAGCGTGCGCAGGCCCGCGGCACGGACCGCGAAGGCGAGATCGGTGTCCTCGTAGTACGCCGGGGCGTAGCGCGTGTCGAAGCCGCCCAGCCGCTCGAACAGCGGCCGCGGGATCGCCACGGCGGCGGCGCTCAGGTAGTCGGCATCGCGCACGTAGCCATGGCGCGGATCCCGCGGATCGCCGAAGCGGCCGTAGTTCCAGGCGCTGCCGTCGCT
>DASWQG010000079.1:0-3547 GCA_036403775.1 Luteimonas sp. | reverse complement strand
ACCGGCGAGGAAATCCCGATCACCGCCCGCACCGTGGTGACCTTCCGCCCCGGGCAGAAGCTGAAGGAGCGGGTCGAGGCCTTCGCCGGGACCACCGCCCATGCTTGATCCCGGCAGCAACCGCGAGCTCCCGCCGATCCCGGCCAAGCGCTACTTCACCATCGGCGAGGTCAGCGAGCTGTGCGACGTGAAGCCGCACGTGCTGCGCTACTGGGAGACCGAGTTCCCGTCGCTGAAGCCGGTCAAGCGCCGCGGCAACCGCCGCTACTACCAGCGCCACGACGTGCTGATGGTCCGCCAGATCCGCGGCCTGCTCTACGAGCAGGGCTACACGATCGGGGGCGCGCGCCTGCGCCTGGAGGGCGAGGGCGCCCGGCAGGAAGCGACCATGACCTCGCAGGTCGTCCGCCAGGTGCGAATGGAGCTGGAAGAGGTCCTGCAGCTGCTCAAGCGCTGACGCCCCGTCGCGCCGACCCGTGTCGGCTATAATCAGCGTCCCATCGGGGTATAGCGCAGCCTGGTAGCGCACTTGTCTGGGGGACAAGTGGTCGTCGGTTCAAATCCGGCTACCCCGACCAACTCTTCGACGAAAAGGCGGCCTGCGTGGCCGCCTTTTTCTTGCCGGCACGGGTGCGCGCGGCTACGTGGTCAGCGCGCCGCAATGGCCGCGCGGTCGTCGCCCAGGCGCGGCCAGCGCCGCAGCACCGAGGCGCGGATCCCGGCCACGTCCAACCCCGCCTCCGCGAGCAGTTGCTCGCGGCTGGCGTGGTGCTGGAAGGCGTCGGGCAGGCCGAGGTGCAGGATCGGCAGGGTGATGCCCTCGGCCGCGAGCAGCTCGGCGACGCCGCTGCCCGCACCGCCGGCGACCACGTTGTCCTCCAGAGTGACGAACCCCTCGTGGGTCTTCGCCAGTTCCAGCAGCAGCGCGCGGTCCAGCGGCTTCACGAAGCGCATGTTGACCACCGTCAGCCCGAGTTCCGCGCCGACGGCCTCGGCCGCCGGCACCAGCGCGCCGAACGCGAGCAGCGCGATGCCGGCGCCGCGGCGGCGCAGCTGGGCCTTGCCGATGGGCAACGTGTCCAGCGACGACGCCACCGCCACCCCGGGGCCGCTGCCGCGCGGATAGCGCACCGCGGCCGGGCCCTCGTGGCGGAAACCGGTGGACAGCATCTGCCGGCATTCGTTTTCGTCCGCCGGCGCCATCACCACCAGGTTCGGCACGCAGCGCAGGTAGCTCAGGTCGAGGTTGCCGGCGTGGGTGGCGCCGTCGGGGCCGACCACGCCGCCGCGATCGATCGCGAACAGCACGTCCAGGCCCTGGATCGCGACGTCGTGCACCAGCTGGTCGTAGCCGCGCTGCAGGAAAGTCGAGTAGATCGCGACCACCGGCTTGGCGCCTTCGCAGGCCATGCCCGCGGCGAGGGTCACGGCGTGCTGCTCGGCGATGGCGACGTCGAAGTAGCGGTCGGGGTATTCCTGGCTGAAGCGGACCAGGCCGGAACCTTCGCGCATCGCCGGGGTGATGCCCATCAGCCCGGGCTCGGCGGCGGCCATGTCGCACAGCCAGTCGCCGAACACGTCGGTGTAGGTCGGCTTCTTCGGCGCCGCGCCCGGCTTGGCCACGACGCCAAGCTCGGGATCGAACGGCGACACCGCGTGGTAGCCGATCTGGTCGCCCTCGGCGCGCTCGTACCCCTTGCCCTTGGTGGTGATCACGTGCAGCAGCTGCGGGCCCTTCAGCCCGCGCAGCGTCTTCAGCGTGGACACCAGCGCGTCCATGTCGTGGCCGTCGATCGGGCCGGTGTAGTGGAAGCCCATTTCCTCGAACAGCGTGGACGGCACGAACATGCCCTTCCAGTGCTCTTCCCAGCGGCGGACGAACTTCGCGGTGGGGTTGTTCTTGTCGCCGAGCAGCTTCTTGCCGCCTTCGCGGATCGCGTTGAGCGTGCGGCTGCCGGTGGCGCGGCCGAGCATCTTGGTGAGCCCGCCGACGTTCTCGCTGATCGACATGCGGTTGTCGTTGAGGATCACCAGCAGGTCGGGTTCCGGCGACATCCCGCCGGCATGATTCAGCGCCTCGTAGGCCATGCCCGCGGTCATCGCACCGTCGCCGATCACCGCGACGACCTTGCGCGGATGGCCCGCGCGCGCATTGGCGATGGCCATGCCCAGCGCCGCCGAGATCGAGGTCGAGGAATGGCCGACGCCGAAAGTGTCGTATGCGCTTTCCTCTCGCTTCGGGAACGGGGCCACGCCGCCGGCCTGCTTCACCGTGCGGATGGTGTCGCGGCGGCCGGTCAGGATCTTGTGCGGGTAGGCCTGGTGGCCGACGTCCCAGACGATCCGATCCTCGGGCGTCTCGTACAGGTAGTGCAGGGCCGTGGTCAGCTCGACCACGCCCAGCCCGGCGCCGAAATGGCCGCCCGAGTGGCCCACGGATTCGATCAGGTAGGCGCGCAGTTCGTCGGCGACGGCGCGCAGTTCGGACTCGTCGAGCGCGCGCAGGTCGGCGGGGGCGTCGATGCGCGCCAGGCGCGGATAGCGCCCGGCGTCGATCGGAGAGGGCGTGTTCGACAACGGCGGGGTCATCCGCGCATTTTCGCGCCCGCAGCCATGGCGGGCAAGGAAAACCGGGCGGAAAACCCCAGGACCGGCAGGCCGCCGTTTACTTCTTGCGGCGGCCGAACAGGCCGGACTTGGCCGGTTCGCCGGGCTCGGTGGGCTCGTCGGGGACGTATTCGGCGTAGCCGGTGGCCAGGCTGGCGTTGACGAAGTCGTTGACCTCCGCGAGCGTCACGCCGCTCGCCGACGCGATCTCGTCCAGCGTCGCCGGCCCCTTCATCATCGCCGTGGCGATGCGGAAGTGCTTGGGGTATTCGCGCTCGGTCTGCGGCCACTTGCTGAGCTTGTAGCGGCCGGCCGGATCGAAGCCGGGGAGCAGGGCGCCGTTGCCGGCCAGCAGGCCGCCATACCACTGCAGGCGCGCGAGCGGCTGCGCCGCACCCAGGGTGGCGATGCCGCCATCCCATCCCGCGCCCTCGACGGGGTCGAAGTCGGATTCGGCGACCGCGCCGGTGAAATAGCCGGCCAGCGGCTTGAGCGCGGCCGGACCGTAGTACTCGCGCGCGGCCGGATCGATGTAGATGGCGGCTTCGCCGTCGCGCGAGAAGCGGACCCGCGAGGACAGCGCGCCGGGCGCCAGCCAGTCGGCGAGCGTGCGCTCGCGCGGCGGCGCGGACGGGGCGATCGTCGCCGGCTTCAGCGTCGCGGCGGCCTCGGAGGCCGGCTCGCCCGGCACTGGGCCCGGCGCGCGGGCTTCCTCGTCGGCGGGCAGCGGGTGTTCCGCGTGCAGCTCGTCCTGCGGCACCGGCGACGGCGACAGGCCGGCCGGTTCGGCCGCGGCGGGTTCGCCGTCGGCGATCTCCTGCAGCCGCGTCGCGACGCTGTTCGCGTCGAAGGGCCGGGCCAGGTGGAAATCGGTCTGGCTGCGTCGCGCCGAGGTCAGGCCCACGACCTTCTTGCCCGCCGCGTGCAGCCGCAGCCAGCT
>DASWQG010000078.1:0-3511 GCA_036403775.1 Luteimonas sp. | reverse complement strand
TTCGAGGGTAGCGACGCGCGCGTGCAGCTGCGCGTCAGCGGCGCCTTCGCGTCGGTGGACGACATCAGGGACTTCCCGATCCGTGCCGGCGGGCGCACGGTGCGCCTTGGCGACATCGCCAGCGTGCAACGCGGCTTCAGCGATCCCGCGGCGCCGAAGATGCGCTTCATGGGCGAGGATGCGATCGGTGTCGCGGTGGCGATGAAGCCGGGCGGCGACATCCTGCGCCTGGGCGAAACGCTGGACGCCGAGTTCGCGCGCCTGCAGGAGTCGCTGCCGGCCGGGATGGCGCTGCGCAAGGTCAGCGACCAGCCCGAGGCGGTGCGCGATTCGGTGGGCGAGTTCACCCGGGTGCTCGCCGAGGCGGTGGCGATCGTGCTGCTGGTCAGCTTCTTCTCGCTGGGCCTGCGCACCGGCATGGTGGTCGCGGTGAGCATCCCGCTGGTGCTGGCGATGACCTTCGCGCTGATGCACTACTTCGGCATCGGCCTGCACAAGATCTCGCTGGGCGCGCTGGTGCTCGCGCTGGGCCTGCTGGTGGACGACGCGATCATCGCGGTCGAGATGATGGCGATCAAGATGGAGCAGGGCTACTCGCGGCTCAAGGCCGCGGCCTTCGCGTGGGAGAGCACCGCGTTCCCGATGCTCACCGGCACGCTGGTCACCGCGGCCGGCTTCCTGCCGATCGCGACCGCGGCGTCGAGCGTCGGCGAATACACGCGTTCCCTGTTCGAGGTCGTGACCATCGCCCTGCTCGTGTCCTGGCTGGCCGCGGTGGTGTTCATTCCCTACCTGGGCGACCGGATGCTGCCGGACCTCGCGGCGCAGGCCGCCGCGCGGGGCCATGGCCAGGACCCGTACCAGCGGCCGTTCTACCGGCGCTTCCGCCGGCTGGTGCAGTGGTGCCTGGGGCACCGATGGACAGTGATCGGCGCGACCGCGGCGATGTTCGTGGCCTCGCTGCTGCTGTTCCGCTTCGTGCCGCAGCAGTTCTTCCCGGACTCCACGCGCCCGGAACTGATGGTGGACATGGAACTGGCCGAGGGCGCCTCGCTGCGCGCGACCGCGGCCCAGGCGCGACGGCTGGAGAAGCTGCTCGAGGGCCGGGAAGGCGTCGACAACTACGTCGCCTATGTCGGCACCGGGTCGCCGCGCTTCTACCTGCCGCTGGACCAGCAACTGCCGGCGGCGAACTTCGCCCAGTTCGTGGTGCGCGCGGAGGACGCCGGGGCGCGCGAGGCCTTGCGCGAGTGGCTGATCGGCGACGTGGCCCGGCGTTTCCCGGAACTGCAGCTGCGCGTGACCCGCCTGGAGAACGGTCCGCCGGTCGGCTATCCGCTGCAGTTCCGCGTCTCCGGCGAGCACGTGGACCGCGTGCGCGCGCTGGCCAGGGAGGTCGAGGCGCGGGTCCGCGCCAACCCGCACGTGGCCAACGTCAACCTGGACTGGGACGAGCCGAGCAAGGTGGTGCGCCTGGTGCTCGACCAGGAGCGTGCCCGCGCGCTGGGCGTGAGCAGCCAGCAGCTGGCCCACTTCCTGTCCGGCCAGTTGTCGGGCCTGCCGGTGAGCACCTGGCGCGAGGGCAACGAGCTGATCGAGGTGTCGTTGCGGGGCAGCGACGACGAGCGCTCGCGCCTGGACCTGCTGGGCAGCCTGGCGGTGCCGACGGCGGGCGGGCAGTCGGTGCCGCTGTCGCAGGTGGCGCGGCTCGAGTACGGCTTCGAGGACGGCATCCTCTGGCACCGCAACCGGTTGCCGACGGTGACCGTGCGCGCGGACATCCGCGACGGCCTGCAGCCGGCGACGGTGACGGCGCAGATCTCGCCGACGCTCGACGGCATCCGCGCGGCGCTGCCCGAGGGCTACCTGCTGGAGATCGGCGGCAGCGTGGAGGACGCGGGTCGCGGGCAGGACTCCATCAAGGCGGGCATCCCGCTGTTCCTCGCGGTGGTCGTCACCCTGCTGATGCTGCAACTGCGCAGCCTGTCGCGCGCGGGGCTGGTGCTGCTGACGGCGCCGCTCGGGCTGGTCGGCGTCACCTTGTTCCTGCTCGTGTTCCGGGTGCCGTTCGGATTCGTGGCGATGCTCGGCACCATCGCGCTGGCCGGCATGATCATGCGCAACTCGGTGATCCTGGTGGACCAGATCGAGCAGGACATCGCGGCCGGCCACGATCGCTGGACGGCCGTCGTCGAAGCCACCGTGCGCCGCTTCCGTCCGATCGTGCTCACCGCGCTCGCGGCGATCCTCGCCATGATCCCGCTGACCCGCAGTGCGTTCTTCGGGCCGATGGCGGTCGCGATCATGGGCGGCCTCACCGTGGCCACCGTCCTCACCCTCCTCTTCCTCCCCGCCCTCTACGCCGCCTGGTTCCGCGTCAGGCGGCCGGCTTGACCCGCCCGGCGGCTTTCCCCGCGTGGCAGAATGCGCGGCGAAGCGGGGGTACCTGGCGTGGCCGGGTTGAGACAGACCCTTCGAACCTGATCCGGTTCAGACCGGCGTAGGGAAGCTTCGCGACCCGGGCCTTCACGCCCGGTCGCGCCCTGCTTCGCGAGAGTCGTGCGGATTCCGCACGGCACCACCACGCGAACGCGGGAGCCGAATCCATGAATGCCGTCCCCTCCGAACTGATCCGCCAGGCCGAGCAACTGTCGGAGGCCGTCACCCGGCCGATCCCCGGCTCCCGCAAGATCCACGTGGACGGCAGCCTGCCGGGCGTGCGCGTGCCGATGCGCGAGATCGTGCAGACGGCCACGCCGACGCTGTTCGGCGGCGAGGAGAACCCGCCGATCACCGTGTACGACACCTCGGGCCCGTACTCGGACCCGGACGCCCGCATCGACCTCGCCGCCGGCCTGCCTCGCCTGCGCGAAGCCTGGATCGCCGCGCGCGACGACAGCGACGCGCTGGCCGCGCTGTCCTCGGCGTTCGGCCGCGGCCGCGAGGGCGACGCCCGGCTGGATCCCGTGCGCTTCCCCTCGCGCCCGCTGCCGCGCCGCGCCCGGGCCGACGCCAACGTCACCCAGATGCATTACGCGCGCCGCGGCATCGTCACGCCGGAAATGGAGTTCGTCGCCATCCGCGAGAACCAGCGGCTGGAGGCGGTGCGCGATGCCGGCCTGCTGGCGCAGCATCCCGGCCAGGACTTCGGCGCCAGCATCCCGCGCCGGATCACGCCCGAATTCGTGCGCGACGAGATCGCGCGCGGCCGCGCGATCCTGCCCAACAACATCAACCACCCGGAAAGCGAGCCGATGGTCATCGGCCGCAACTTCCTCACCAAGATCAACGCCAACATCGGCAACAGCGCCGTGTCCTCGGGCATCGCCGAGGAAGTGGAGAAGCTGGTGTGGGCAATCCGCTGGGGCGCGGACACGGTGATGGACCTGTCGACCGGCAAGCACATCCACGAGACCCGCGAGTGGATCGTGCGCAACTCGCCGGTGCCCATCGGCACCGTGCCGATCTACCAGGCGCTGGAGAAGGTCGGCGGCGTCGCCGAGGACCTGAC
>DASWQG010000077.1:0-6570 GCA_036403775.1 Luteimonas sp. | reverse complement strand
CGAGGGCTACGCGGAAACCGGCATCGCCTCGTACTACGGCAACAAGTTCCATGGCCGCCGCACCTCGAACCTGGAGGTGTACGACATGTACGCCTTCACCGCGGCGCACAAGACCCTGCCCCTGCCCAGCTTCGCGCGCGTAACCAACCTGGCGAACGGCCAGTCGGTGGTCGTGCGCGTCAACGACCGCGGGCCGTTCCACGAAGGACGCATCATCGACCTCAGCTACGCGGCGGCGGTGAAGATCGGCTTGGACCGCGCCGGCACGGCGCGCGTGGAAGTGGTCGGCTTGAGCCCGGGCGAGAACGCGCGACAGCAATACGATGCCGTCGCCACCGCTGCGCCGGCGCCCGCGAGCGGCATGGACCTGCTGGTGGAAGAGCTGCCGCCGACGGCGTCGGTGGTGCAGGCCGGCGGCCCGAGCGTGCAGCCCGCGCCGCCACCGGTCGCGACGTCGCTCGCCTTCGCCGCGCCGGTCGCCGCCACGGTCCCGGGCATCGTGCTGCAGGTCGCCAGTTTCGCCACGCGCGAGAACGCCGAGCGCGCGCTGGCGCTGCTCGGCGGCGCCGGCATCGCCCATCCGCATCTCGTCGACGCCGACGCCAACGGCCAGCGCGTGTGGCGGCTGCGCGTCGGCCCGGTGGATCCGGCCGCCGCCGCGGAACTCGGCGCGCGCCTGCAGGGTCTGGGTTTCGGCCAGCCGCAGCCCGTGCGCGAGTAAACTGGTCCCTCGGCGCCGCCGCGCCGTCCAATTCCCGCTGGAGCTCCCACCTTTGAAGCGATTCGTCCTGAAGCCGGTCCTCGTCCTCGCCGCCGCCCTCGCCACCGCCGCCCTTGCCGCCCAGGCGCAACAGCCCGTGCCGCAACCGGCGACGCCGAAGCCGGCCGCGCTGAGCGACGCGCTGCCGGTGCCGCCGGCGCCGGCGCCCGAAGGCGTCGCGGCCTGGCTGCTGATGGACTACGCCACCGGCCAGGTGCTCGCCGGCGAGAACATCCACGAGCGTCGCGAGCCGGCCAGCATCACCAAGGTCATGACGTCCTACGTCATCGCCGCGGAGATGGCCGCGGGCAAGATCAAGCCCACCGACCAGGTGATGATGAGCGAGCACGCCTGGCGCGAAGGCGGCGCCGGCACCGAGGGCAGCTACAGCGGCTTCCCGGTGAACCAGGCCGCGCCGCTGGTGGAGATGGAAAAGGGCATGGTGGTGCAGTCCGGCAACGACGCCGCGATCGCCCTGGCCGAGCACGTGGCCGGCAGCGAGGACGCCTTCGCCGCGCTGATGAACGCCTACGCCAAGCGCATCGGCATGAAGGAATCGCACTTCATGAACCCGCACGGCCTGTCCGAGGAAGGGCACTACTCCACGGCGTACGACCTGGCGCTTCTCGGCCGTGCGCTGATCCGCGACTTCCCGACCGCGTACTCGTACAACAAGATCAAGGAATTCACCGTCGGCCCGATCACGCAGCCCAACCGCAACGTGCTGCTGTGGCGCGACAAGTCGGTGGACGGCATCAAGACCGGGCACACCTCCAACGCCGGCTATTGCCTGATGGCCTCGGCCAAGCGCGGCGACCAGCGCCTGATCTCGGTGGTGCTGGGCGACCAGAGCGAGAAGGCGCGCGCCGCCAATTCGCAGGCGCTGCTGAACTGGGGCTTCCGCTTCTACGAGACCCACAAGCTCTACGACCCGGGCAAGGTGATCGCCTCGCAGAAGGTGTGGAAGGGCAAGGCGGACAAGGTCGGGCTGGGCGTCGCGCAGCCGTTGCTGGTGAGCACGCCGCGCGGCAAGTACGCGCAGCTGAAGCCGAGCATGGACGTGCCGAAGACGCTGGTGGCGCCGATCCGGAAGGGCCAGCAGATCGGCACGGTGAAGGTCTCGCTGGACGGCAAGGTCATCGCCCAGCGTCCGCTGGTGGCGGTCGAGGCGGTCGAGGAAGGCGGTTTCTTCAAGCGCCTGTGGGACGAGTTCTGGATGTGGTGGGAATCGGTCTGACGATGGAAATCCGCTCCGACAATCCCGAGCACGGCTTCCAGGTCCCCGGCGAGTTCGAGATCACCGCCATGGGGCCGGCCGGCAGCGGCCTGGAGGAGACGATCCCCTCGCTGCTGGAGGCGGCGGACCTGCAGGTGCTGCGCGAGACCGTGAGCACGCGCGAGTCCAGCGGCGGCAGGTTCGTGTCGGTGCGCCTGACCTTCCGCGCCGAATCGCGCGAGCAGTATGAAGTCGCGCACGCGGTGCTGCGCAACCATCCCGAGGTGAAGTGGACGCTGTAGCGGGGCGCGAGTGCCTGGTGCGCGACCTGGGCCGGCAGCCCTACGAGCCGGTCTGGCGTGGGATGCAGGCATTCACCGACGCGCGCGGCGAGGACACGCCCGACGAACTGTGGCTGGTGGAGCACGAGCCGGTGTTCACGCTGGGCCAGGCCGGCCGGCCGGAGCACGTGCTCGCCGCCGGCGACATCCCGGTGGTCCGGGTCGACCGGGGCGGCCAGGTCACCTACCACGGCCCAGGCCAGATCGTCGCCTATCCGCTGCTGGACCTGCGCCGGCTCAAGCTGGGCGTGCGCGACTACGTCTGCCGGATCGAGCAGGCGGTGATCGACACCCTGGCCGAATGGAACATCGGCGGCGCGCGCAGGCCCGGGGCGCCCGGCGTCTACGTCAACGGCGCCAAGGTCGCCGCACTGGGCATCCGCGTCCGCCACGGCTGCTGCTTCCACGGCCTGGCGTTCAACATCGCCATGGACCTGGAACCCTTCCACCGGATCAACCCCTGTGGCTACGCCGGGCTGGAGGTGGTGGCGATGTCGGGCCTCGGCGGCCCGGGCGGCGTGGAGCCGGTGAAACCGGTGCTGCTGCAGGCCCTGGCGGCCAACCTGGGCCTGCGCCTGCGCCCGGCCGGTGAGACAATGGCGGCATGAGCAAGCAAATCCCGATCGCCACGCTCGAGCCGGGCGTCCGCCAGGTCGCCGCCGACAAGATCGCGCGCTCGCCGGTGCAGTTCGCCGACGCCCCGGTGCTGCGCAAACCGTCGTGGATCCGGGTGCGCATCCCGTCCGGCAATTCGGTGCAGAAGCTCAAGGAGAAGCTGCGCGAGAACCGCCTCGTCACGGTGTGCGAGGAGGCCAGCTGCCCGAACATCCACGAGTGCTTCGGCCACGGCACCGCGACCTTCATGATCCTCGGCGAGGTCTGCACGCGCCGCTGCTCGTTCTGCGACGTCGCCCACGGCCGGCCGAAGCCGCCCGATCCCGCCGAGCCGCTGCACCTGGCGCAGACGGTCAAGGACATGGGGCTCCGGTACGTGGTGGTCACCAGCGTGGACCGCGACGACCTGCGCGACGGCGGCGCCGGCCACTTCGTGGACAGCATCGCCGCGATCCGCGAGATGAGCCCCGGCACGAAGATCGAGATCCTGACGCCCGACTTCCGCGGCAAGGGCCGCATGGAGCGGGCGCTGGACATCCTCGCGGCGAACCCGCCGGACGTGTTCAACCACAACATCGAGACCGTGCCGGACCTGTACAGGAACGTGAGGCCGGGCGCGGACTACCAGTGGTCGCTGACCCTGCTGCAGCAGTTCAAGGCCCGGCACCCGTCGATCCCGACCAAGTCCGGGATCATGCTCGGGCTCGGGGAGACCCTGGAGCAGGTGCACCAGACCCTGCGCGACCTGCGCGCGCACGACGTGGACATGGTCACCATCGGCCAGTACCTGCAGCCCAGCCCGCACCACCACCCGGTGCTGCGCTACTGGACGCCGGACGAATTCCAGGCGCTGGCCGCCTTCGGCCACGGCCTCGGCTTCAGCCACGTGGCGTCCGGCCCCCTGGTGCGCTCCAGCTACCACGCCGACCGCCAGGCCGCGGAGGCGGGCGCGGCCTAGGGATTCGTTCACCTGCCGCAACACAGCGGCCTATACAGTGGACTGGCCACCCGATGCAACTTCCGGCACTGTCCGGGGGTCGCAACGAGGCACATCCTCGACGCATCCACGGCGGCCCCGGGGCCGCGAGAGACCCGATGAAACTGCAGCACAGCCTCCTCGCCCTGGCCCTGGCCGTCCCGCTGGCCCTGCTCGCGCGCACGCCGGCGTCCGTCGGCGGCGGCGCGTCCGTCGGCACCGGCCCCAGCGCCGACCAGGCGACCACCGCCAAGCTGGTCTACGGCCTGCTGTCGGACAGCCGCTACGCCTACCGCCCGCGGGATCTCGACGACTCGCTGTCGCAGGACATCTTCAAGCGCTACCTGGAGGCGCTCGACCCGGGCAAGATGTTCTTCACCGCGCAGGACGTGGCGAAGTTCGCGCCGTACCGCACGAAGCTCGACGACGCGATCAAGTCCGGCGAGCTCGACCCCGCCTACGCGATGTTCGTCCTGTACAAGCAGCGCGTCGACCAGCGCAGCGCCTTCGCGCGCGCGCTGCTGAAGCAGGACATCTTCGATTTCGGCGGCAACGACCGCTGGCACTACGACCGCGAGGACGCGCCGTGGGCGGCAACCACGGCCGAGCTCGACAAGGCCTGGAAGCAGTCGGTGCGCAACGACTGGCTGCGCCTGAAGCTCGCCGGCAAGCAGCCGGACGAGATCCGCAAGACGCTGGACAAGCGCTACGCCAATCTCGCCGAGTCGGTGGACGAGCTCGACGGCACCGATGCGTTCCGCAGCTTCCTCAACGCCTACACCGGCTCGATCGACCCGCACACCGACTACTTCGACCCGCGCACGGCCGACCGCTTCAACCAGTCCATGTCGCTGTCGCTGGAAGGCATCGGCGCGCAGCTGCAGAAGCAGGACGACGTGGTCGTGATCCGCGAGGTGCTGCCCGGCGGCCCGGCGATCCGCAGCGGCGAGCTCGAGGCGGGCGACCGCATCGTCGGCGTCGGCCAGGGGCCCAGCGGCCCGATGGAGGACGTGGTCGGCTGGCGCATCGACGACGTGGTGGAGAAGATCAAGGGCCCGAAGGGCACACAGGTGCGCCTGGACATCATCCCGCCCGAGGCCGGCATGGACAGCAAGCCGGTGCGCGTGACGCTGGTGCGCGACAAGATCCGCCTCAGCGCCGACGCCGCCAAGGGCAAGCTGATCAACGTGCCCGCGCGCGGCGACCTGCCGGCGCGGCGGATCGGCGTGGTGCAGCTGCCGGGCTTCTACCAGGACTTCGAAGCGCGCCGCAGCCGCGCCGACGACTACGCTTCGGCCACGCGCGACGTCGCCCGCCTGCTGGCGAAGTTCAAGCAGGAGCGCGTGGATGGCGTGGTCGTGGACCTGCGCAACAACGGCGGCGGCTCGCTGGCCGAGGCGGTGGAGCTCACCGGCCTGTTCATCGACAAGGGCCCGGTGGTGCAGGTGCGCGAATCCGGCGGCCGCGTCAGCGTCGAGAACGACCGGAGGCCCGGCGTCGCCTGGGACGGCCCGCTCGCGGTGCTGGTGAACCGCGGGTCGGCCTCGGCGTCGGAAATCTTCGCCGGCGCGATCCAGGACTACGGCCGCGGCCTCGTCATCGGCGAACCGACCTTCGGCAAGGGCACCGTGCAGAACCTGGTGGACCTGGACCGCTGGCCGGCGAACGAGACGCCGCGCTTCGGCCAGGTGAAGCTGACCATCGCCCAGTTCTTCCTCCCCGGCGGCGCCAGCACGCAGAACAAGGGCGTGGTCCCCGACATCACCTTCCCGGTGACCGTGGACGCGACCGAGTTCGGCGAGAGCACCTACGACAACGCGCTGCCGTGGACGCGCATCGCGCCCGTGCCGCACGTGCGCTATGGCAACTTCACCCCGATGCTCGGCAAGCTCGACGCCCTGCATGACGCGCGCGTGGCGAAGAACCCCGAGTTCCAGTGGTGGTCGCAGGACGTCGCCGACTTCCGCGCCGAAAGCGCCAAGGGCTACGTGTCGCTCAACGAGGCCGAGCGCCGCGCGGAGCGCGACAAGGACAAGGCCATGCGCGAGGCGCGCCAGGCCAAGCGCAAGGCGCTCGGGCTGAAGCTCGACCCGCTGGCCGAGGTCTCGGCCGACGACGGGCTGCAGGCCGGCGAGCGCGACGTGGTCAAGGACGCCGCCCGCGAGAAGGCGGCCGAGGAGCGCCCGGATCCGCTGTTGCGCGAGTCGGCCTTCATCCTCGCCGACGCCACCGCGCTGCTGGCCGAGGACCAGAAGCTGGCCGGCATCGTCCTGCCGGAGACCGGGCGCGCGCTGCACTGGGCCGAATGAGCCGCGCCGCGGGCTGATTGGCTCCTGCCGCAAGCGCGCAGGGCGGCGTAAAATCGCAAGGACCGGATAGCGGGCGCCCCCAGGCGCCCGTTACCGTCTCCGCCATGAAAACCGCCGCCGCCATCGCCGATCCCCGCCTCGAGCGCGCCCGCGCGCTGCTCGACGGCGGCGAACCCACGCTCGCCGAACTCGCGGCCGCGGTCGGGCTGGGCGCGACCCAGCTGCAGCGTCGCTTCACCGCGCGCTTCGGGCTCAGTCCGGCCGAATACCTGGCGCAGCGCAAGCTGGGCCGGCTCAAGTCCGCGTTGCGCGCGGGCAGCGACGTCAGCGCCGCCCTGTACGACGCGGGCTAC
>DASWQG010000076.1:0-3758 GCA_036403775.1 Luteimonas sp. | reverse complement strand
CGGGGCCCGCCTTCGACTGCGCCGGCGCGGGCGCCGGGCCGGCCGGGCCGAGGTCGAAGCCGGCGACCACGTTCGCCGCCTCCACGGTCTTCGCACCGGCGGCGACGCCGCACCCGGGGCAGGCGGTCGGGGGCTTTTCCTTGAAGACCAGCTTGCCGTCGCGGTCGCGGACCTCGTCGATGAACCAGGGATCGATCCGGAACCCGCCGTTGGGGAACACGGCGTAACCGCGCGCGATCATCAGCGGCGGCAGCGACGCGGTGCCCAGCGACATGGACAGGTTCGGCGGCAGCAGGTCTTCGTCCAGGCCGAAGGCGCTGATGTAGCGGCGCGCGTAGTCGATGCCGATGGCGTCGAGCAGCCGCACCGAGACCAGGTTGCGCGACTGCACCAACGCCTCGCGCAGGCGCATCGGCCCGGCGAAGTTGCCGGTGTCGTTCTGCGGCCGCCAGACGTTGCCGGCGCGGTCGCGGAACACCACCGGCGCGTCGAGCACGATCGAGGCCGGGTTGAAGCCGCGCTCCATCGCCGCCGCGTAGAGGAAGGGCTTGAAGCTGGAGCCGGGCTGGCGGCGGGCCTGCGTGGCGCGATTGAACTTGTTGCCGGCGAAGCTGAAGCCGCCGACCAGCGCGCGCAACGCGCCGGTGTTGGGGTCCAGCGAGACCAGCGCCGCCTGCGCCTGCGGCAGCTGGTCGAGCTGCCAGCGGCCCTCGCCCTCTGTCTTGCCCTCGATCCAGCGCACGCGGACCACGTCGCCGCGCGAGACCAGCGCCGACGGCGCGCGCCCGGTCCAGCGGCTGCTGGCCGCGTCCAGCGACAGCGTGGTGCCGTCACGCAGCACCACGTCCGCCGTGCCCGCGCCGCTGCGCAACACCAGCGCAGGCGCCAGGCCGCCCTGGGTGGGAAGCGCCGAGAGGCGCTTCGCGGCCGCGGCGGCATCCTCGCCGGGGGCGAGGTCGAAATGCTGCTCGGGCGCCTTGCGCCAGCCGTGGCGGTGGTCGTAGGCCACCAGGCCGTCGTGCACCGCCTTCTGCGCCGCGTCCTGCAGCACCGGGTCGATGCTGGTGGTGACGTGGTAGCCGCGCGTCAGCACGTCCTCGCCATAGCGTTCGATCATCTCCCGCCGCACCATTTCCGCGACGTAGGGCGCGTCCACCTCGATCGGCAGGTCGTGCGGCGTGGCGTGCATCGCCACCGCCTGCGCCGCGGTTTCCTCCTGGCGGCTGATGAAACCCAGCTCGCGCATGCGCTGGAGCACGTAGTCGCGGCGGATGCGGGCGCGCCCGGGGTTGGTCACCGGGTTGCCACTGGAGGGGAACTTCGGGATCGAGGCCAGGGTGGCGACCTCGTCCAGGTCCAGTTCGCCCAGGGTCTTGCCGAAGTAGAACTCGGCCGCGGCGGCGATGCCGTAGGAGCGGTTCCCGAAGAAACTGTTGTTCAGGTACAGCTCGAAGATTTCGTCCTTGGTGAGTTCGCGCTCCATCTTCATCGCCAGCAGCATCTCGGCCAGCTTGCGCGTGTAACTGTATTCGGAGCTGAGGAAGAACTGGCGCGCGACCTGCTGGGTGATGGTCGAGCCGCCCGGCACGCGCTTGTCGTCGGTGGTGGCCAGCAGCCAGATCGCGCGCGCCACGCCCTTGTAGTCCACGCCGTGGTGCTGGTAGAAGCGGTTGTCCTCGATCGCGATGAAGGCCTGCTTGACCCGGGTGGGCACGCGACCGATCTCGACCGGATAACGCCGGCTCTCGCCGAACACCGCCATCAGCTTGCCGTCGCGGGCATGGACGTACATCGGCTCCTGCAGCGCCACGTCACGCAGCGACTCGACTTCCGGCAGGCGCGAGGAGACCGCGAAGAACAGCACGCCGGCGGCGAGCAGGCCCAGCACGGACAGGGCCGCGAAGCCCAGCAGGGCCCAGCGCAGGAGGCGGCGGATCGGCGGCATGTAGGGAATTTTTCCTCGGAAAACGGTGACTTAGGCGCGCCCAGGCGCCCGACCAGTATAGGGTGGCGTGGCCAGCGACCCCGGGGAACCCCCCGCAGCTGCCGATTTGCGCAGATGCGACGGGCGTCGCGGTGTGAAGGCAGGAAGTGGTTGCCACGGGGGGGAAAGTCCGTTATTTAATGCCCCGGGACACGTTGTGCGCGTAAGCGCCCGTGAATATAGGGGAAATTTTGTGGGGCTGATCACAAAAAGCCAGCCGCCCCGGATCGGGGTCGACATCAGTTCGACCGCGGTCAAGCTCCTGCAGCTGTCGAAGGCGGGCGACCGCTATCGCGTGGAGCATTACGCGATCGAGCCTTTGCCGCCCAACGCGGTGGTCGACAAGAACATCGTCGAGCTCGAGGCCGTGGGCGAGGCGATCAAGCGTGCGATCTCGCGCAGCGGCAGCCGCGCGCGCCATGCCGTCGGCGCGGTGCCTGGCTCGGCCGCCATCACCAAGCTGATCCCGATGCCCGCCGACCTGAACGAGGAGGACCTGGAATCGCAGGTCGAGCTCGAGGCGGTCAACTACATCCCGTACCCGATCGAGGAAGTGAACATCGATTTCGAGGTGCTGGGTCCGATGCCGGGCAACGATGAGATGGTCCAGGTGCTGCTGGTCGCCTCGCGCTCGGAGAACGTGGAAAGCCGCGCCTCCGTGCTCGAGCTCGGCGGCCTGGTGGCCCGGGTCATGGACGTGGAGAGCTTCGCCATGGAGAACGCCTTCGGCCTGCTCGGCGAGGCGGACGGCGACAGCCTGGTGGCGCTCGTGGACCTCGGCGCCACCGTCACCACCCTGCACGTGCTGCGCGGCGGGCGCACCCTGTACACCCGCGAGCAGGTGTTCGGCGGCAAGCAGCTCGACGACGAGATCATGCGCCGCTACGGCGTGAACCTGGAGGAGGCGCGCCAGGGCAAGCGCCAGGGCACGCTCCCCGCGACCTACCAGGACGAGGTGCTGCAGCCGTTCCGGGAGGCGCTGGTCCAGCAGGTCAGCCGCCTGCTCCAGTTCTTCTATGCCGGCAGCGAGTTCAACCGCGTGGACCGCATCGTCCTGGCCGGCGGCACCGCCGCGACGCCGGGCGTGGCGCCGATGGTGGAGGAACAGCTGGGCGTGCCGACCTCGGTCGCCAATCCGCTGGCGCACATGACCCTCGGCCCGCGCGTGCAGGCGGCGGCCCTCGCCCAGGACGCGCCCTCGCTGATGATTGCCGCCGGGTTGGCGCTCAGGAACTTCGACTGATGGCCCGGATCAACCTGCTCCCGTGGCGCGCCGAGCGGCGCAAGCAGCGCCAGAAGGAATTCGCCGCGATGGTCGGCGCCTCGGCGATCGTCGCCGTGGTGCTGGCGTTCGCCCTGGTCAGCTACTACAACGGCCAGATCAGCGGCCAGGAAGCGCGCAACGCCTACCTGCGCGAGCAGATCGCCCAGGTCGACAAGCAGATCGACGAGATCAAGGCGCTCGACGAGAAGAAGAGCAAGCTCCTCGCGCGCAAGGAAGTCATCGAGCAGCTGCAGGCGAACCGCTCGAAGATGGTGCACCTGTTCGATTCGCTGGTGCGCACCATCCCCGACGGCGTCGTGCTGACCACGGTCAAGCAGGAGGGCGACAAGCTCACCCTGACCGGCCGGTCCCAATCCAACGCGCGTGTCAGCACCTACATGCGCATGCTCGAGACCGCCGGCTGGATGACCAAGCCCGAGCTGTCGATCATCGAGGCGCGCGACGGCGAGCCCGGCCTGCCCTACAGCTTCACGCTGTCGGTGATGCTGG
>DASWQG010000075.1:0-3662 GCA_036403775.1 Luteimonas sp. | reverse complement strand
AGCAGCGCCTTCAGCGTGTCGGCGTCCGGCACCTTGATGTTGGGGCGCACGTTCAGCGTCGGCGCGACGCGCAGCACCTTCGCCAGGCCCAACTGCTGCAGGCCCTGGATCGCCAGCCAGCCGATGTCCACCTCGAAGCGGCGCAGCGCGAACTTGGCCGACGACGGGAACGCGTGGTGGTTGTTGTGCAGCTCCTCGCCGCCGATCCACACGCCCCAGGGCGTGAGGTTGGTGGCGGTGTCGTCGGTGACGAAGTTGCGGTAGCCCCACCAGTGGCCGAGGCCGTTGACCACGCCCGCGGCCCAGAACGGGATCCACAGCATCTGGATCGCCCACACGGCGACGCCGGCGAAGCCGAACAGCGCGAAGCTCAGGAACAGCAGCAGGGTCGGACCCATGGTCGCGTGCGGCGTGTACAGGTGCCGCTCGATCCAGTCGTCCGGGCAGCCCTTGCCGTACTTCTCGATGGACTCGCGGTCATCGCGCGCCTCGCGATACAGCTCGACGCCGCGCCAGAACACCTTGCCGATGCCCTTCTTCACCGGGCTGTGCGGATCCTCGTCGGTCTCGCACTTGGCGTGGTGCTTGCGGTGGATGGCCACCCACTCGCGGGTGATCATCGAGGTCGTCAGCCAACCCCAGAAGCGGAAGAAGTGGGCCAGCGCCGGGTGGAAGTCCACGCCGCGGTGCGCCTGGCTGCGATGCAGGTACAGGGTGACAGTGAAGATCGTGAGCTGGGTGGCGACGAGCAGGTACAGCGCGAGTTCGCCCCAACCGGCCTGCAGCAGGCCATGGGCGAGGACATCGTGGATCGAGGCGGGCATCGTGTCTCCGGGGGGCTTGGCGGCAGGACCAGGCCTGCCGCTCGCGGAATGATGCCACCGCGGGTGTGGCGACGCCGCGAGCGCCCGCCCTGCTGTTCAGCTTCAGGCGCCGGAATCGTGCGCGGCATCACGCCGCGCCAGGCTCAGTCCGCGGAGACCAGCGACAGCGCGTGGGCCTGCAACTCCGCGTAGACGGCCGCGGTATCCGGGCGCAGGCCGTGCCAGAGCGCGAAGCTTCCCGCAGCCTGCTCGACCAGCATGCCCAGCCCGTCGATCGCCTCGTGCGCGGCGGCGGCGCGGGCCCAGGCCAGGAACGGGATCGCCGCCTCGCCGTAATTCAGGTCCACGGCCGTGGTCCGGCGCCCGACCAGCGAGATCGGCAGCTTGGGCAGGTCGCCCGCGCGGGTGGCGGAGGTGGCGTTCACCACCAGGTCGAACTCGCCCAGCGCCGGCAGGTCGTCGAAATAGCGCGGGTGCACGCGGCCCGGCTCGCCGAGCAGGTCGGCCAGCGCGTCGGAGCGCGCGGACGTGCGGTTGACGATGAACAGCTCGCCGATGCCGGCATCGAGCAGCGCCGGGGCCACGCCGCGGGCGCCGCCGCCGGCGCCGAGCAGCAGGGTGCGGCGGCCGCGCAGGTCCAGGCGATGGCGTTCGGTGAGGTCGCGGACCAGGCCGTCGCCGTCGGTGTTGTCGCCGTGCCAGCCGGTGTCGGTGCGGACCATCGTGTTGACCACGCCGCTGCGCCGCGCCTGCGCGGACAGCGAGGCGCAGAGTTCCGCCGCGCGTTGCTTGTGCGGCAGGGTGACGTTGGCGCCGTCGCCGTCGAAGGCGGCGAGCGCGGCGTCGAGGTCGGTCGTGTCGATCGCCTCGTAGGCCATCTCGATCCCGGCCTGGCGCGCGAACGCGGCCTGGATGCGCGGCGACAGCGAGTGGGCGACGGGGTGCCCGAACAGGGCGTAGCGCTTGCCCATCAACGGGCCTCCCGCAGCCAGCGCGCCGCGTCCATCGCGAAGTAGGTCAGCACGCCGTCGGCGCCCGCGCGCTTGAACGCGGTGAGGGCCTCCAGCGTGCACGCGCGCTCGTCCAGCCAGCCGTTGGCGTAGGCGGCCTTGAGCATCGCGTACTCGCCGCTGACCTGGTAGGCGAACGTCGGCACGCCGAAGGTTTCCTTCACCCGGCGCAGCACGTCGAGGTAGGGCATGCCGGGCTTGACCATCACCATGTCCGCGCCTTCCTCGAGGTCGGCCTCGACCTCGCGCAACGCCTCGTCGGTGTTGGCCGGATCCATCTGGTAGGTGGTCTTGTCGGCCTTGCCCAGCGCCGTCGCCGAGCCCACCGCGTCGCGGAACGGGCCGTAGAACGCGGACGCGTACTTGGCGCTGTAGGCGAGGATGCGCGTGTGCACCTGCCCGGCGGCCTCGAGCGCGTCGCGGATCGCGCCGATGCGGCCGTCCATCATGTCGCTGGGCGCGACCACGTCGGCTCCGGCGCGCGCGTGCGACAGCGCCTGCTTCACCAGTACCTCGACGGTCTCGTCGTTCATGACGTAGCCGCCGGCGTCGAGCAGGCCGTCCTGGCCGTGCGCGGTGTACGGGTCCAGCGCGACGTCGGTGATCACGCCCAGCTGCGGGAAGCGCTGCTTGAGCGCGCGCACGGCGCGCTGCGCCAGGCCGTCGTCGTCGTACGCGGCGGCGGCGTCCAGCGACTTGGCCTCCGGCGCGGTCACCGGGAACAGCGCGATCGCCGGGATGCCGAGTCCGGCGGCCTGCTCGGCGACCTTCAGCAGCTCGTCGATGGACAGCCGCTCGACGCCGGGCATCGACGGCACCGGCGCGCGGCCGGCGGGCTCGTGGACGAACACCGGGTAGATGAGGTCGTCGGCGGTGAGGACGGTCTCGCGCATCAGCCGCCGCGAGAAGGCGTCGCGGCGCATGCGCCGCGGGCGGGAATGGGGATAGGTCATGGCCGGAATGTTACGCCCGCAGCGCGGGCGGTGGCGTCGCGGGTCGGGTGCGCCCGACGCTCCCGCGAGGCTCAGCCGTGGACGCCGTCGATCTCGACCGCGAGGTCGCGGCGGCAGATGGCCGCGTGCAGCAGGACATGCGGGACCTCGTCGCCGAAGCGCGCCTGCAGGGTGGCGGCCACGGCGTCCATGTCGCCGCGGTCGCGCACATAGACCTTGAGCCGGGTGCCGGCGCCGAAGCGCGGCGGCAGGCGCGGCTGCCGTTCGCGCGCGGCGCCGAGCAGCGCGTCGAAATTGGCCAGCGTCTCCTCCAGCTGCGCCAGCAGCGCGCCGGCGTGCAGGGTCGCGTGGCCGACCACGCTGGCGGTGCCCGACAGCAGCAGCGGCATGCGGCTCGCCGTGGGCGGCAGCATGGCGCGGGCGAAACTGGGCGGCTGCGGGCCGTATTCGCGCGGATAGCGCCAGGCGCTGACCTGGCGCGGGTTCTCCACCGGCGTGCCCGGCGCCGCCGCGGCCAGCCAGTAGACCTGCAACACCCTGGCCTCGTCGCAGCGGCCGATCGCGGTCGCCGCGGGCAGCCGCGCGGTGTCGAAGGCGCCGAGCCCGTGGGCGCGGCCGACGCAGAACTGGCGATAGCGTTCGGCATCGCCCTGGCCGGCGGTGATCGCGTCGAGGTAGTTCCAGATCCGCAGCAGGTGCGGCGTCGGGCTGCCCTGGACAAAGCGCATCAGGCGCGAATACGCCTCCGCCGCCGCGCCGACGATGCCGGTGGCGTCGCCGGGACCGGCGTGCGCGCGTTCGTCCACCTCGATCACGCCGAACGAGAGCAGGCCGTCGCTCGACCACGCGATCGGGCCCTCGCGGCCGCGCGAGAC
>DASWQG010000074.1:0-3571 GCA_036403775.1 Luteimonas sp. | reverse complement strand
GACCACGACCGGCAGCTCGCATTGCCCGCGCACGTGGTCCAGGCGCGCGGCGACGGCGGCCGTGTCGGCGACCGCCGCCCCGGTCACGCCGGCCAGGCTGACGTAATAGACGTAGCCCCGCGCGCTGGAGCAGACCATTGCCAGGCGGGCGTCGGTCGTGGTCGGCGAGGCCAGCGCCACCAGCGCCAGGCCCTCGGCGTCGAAGGCCTCGCGGAAGGCGGCGGCCTCCTCCGGCGGCAGGTCCACGAGCAGCACGCCGTCCACGCCGGCGGCGACCGCCTCGCGCGCGAATGCCGCGGGCCCGCGGATGTCCACCGGGTTGAGGTAGCCCATCAGCACGACCGGCGTGTCCGCGTCCGCTTCGCGGAAGCCGCGCACGGCGTCCAGCACCCAGCGCAGGCCGGCGCCGCGCGCCAGCGCGCGCTCGGAGCTGCGCTGGATCACCGGGCCGTCGGCCATCGGGTCGGAGAACGGCACGCCCAGCTCGAGCACGTCGGCGCCGGCGCCGACCAGCGCGTGCAGCACCGGCACCGTTGCCTCCAGCGAGGGATCGCCGGCGGTGACGAACGGCACCAGCGCCTTGCGCCCGGCCCGCGCAAGCGCGTCGAAACGCGCCTGCAGGCGGGTGGTCATCCGGCGTCTTTGCCCGCTTCCACGGGGCGGCCCGGCGGGGTGTAGCCGGCCGCCGCGTACTCCGCGGCCAGTTCGGACTCGCCGACGTCGATGCCACGCTCCGCGCCCAGCCCGTCCAGGTGCTCGTTGAGCATCCGGCGGTACATGCTGGTCATGTAGTCCAGGAACGCCGGACGGTCCTCGCCGGCCTTGGTCCCGGCATTGGCCAGGTAGACGTGGGCGTTGAAACGCGCCGCGGCGTAGACGCTGGCCATGGCGATGCGCTTGAGCCCCTGCTCCTTCGCCTGGCGGTTGGTCAGTTCCAGGTACTCGTTGACGCAGGTGAAGAACGCGGGATCGAGCTGGCCTTGCGCCTGGGCGGCGGCCTGGGGATCGGGCCCCTGGCCCTGGGTCTGTTCGCTCACGGGTGTGCCTCGTTCAGTTGGAAGTCGTGGGGTGCAAGCCGTCGATTGTCCCGCGTGCGGCGACGGTATGCACGTCCTTGTCGCCGCGGCCGGACAGGTTGCACAGGACCAGGCCGTCCCGGGGCAGTCCACGGGCCAGTTCCATGGCCTGGGCGATCGCGTGGCTGGATTCCAGCGCGGGCAGGATGCCCTCGGTGCGCGCCAGCAGGTGGAAGGCCGCCAGCGCCTGCGCGTCGGTCACGCCGACGTACTCGGCGCGCCCCTGGTCCTTGAGGAAGGCGTGTTCAGGCCCGACGCCGGGGTAATCCAGGCCGGCCGAAACGGAATGGGTCTCGGTCACCTGCCCGTCGTCGTCGCACAGCACGTAGGTGCGGTTGCCGTGCAGCACCCCCGGCCGCCCGGCCGACAGCGAGGCCGCATGGCGGCCGCTGGCGATGCCCTCGCCCGCCGCCTCGGCGCCGACCAGGCGCACGCCGGGGTCGTTGAGGAAGGCGTGGAAGATGCCGATCGCGTTGCTGCCGCCGCCGACGCAGGCGGTGACCACGTCCGGCAACCGCCCGTATCCGGCCAGCATCTGCGCCCGCGCCTCGCGCCCGGCCACCGCGTTGAAGTCGCGGACCATGCGCGGGTACGGGTCGGGCCCGGCGACGGTGCCGATGATGTAGAAGGTGTCGCGCACGTTCGCCACCCAGTCGCGCATCGCCTCGTTGAGCGCGTCCTTGAGCGTCGCCGAACCCGCGTGCACGGGGACCACCGTGGCGCCAAGCAGGTGCATGCGATCCACGTTGACCTGCTGCCGCGCGATGTCGGTCGCGCCCATGTACACCACGCATTCCAGGCCCAGCCGCGCCGCCACCGTGGCGCTGGCGACGCCGTGCTGGCCGGCGCCCGTCTCGGCGATGATCCGGGTCTTCCCCATGCGGCTGGCCAGCAGCGCCTGGCCGACGGTGTTGTTCACCTTGTGCGCGCCGGTGTGGTTCAGGTCCTCGCGCTTGAGCAGGATCCGCGCGCCGCCGACCTCGCGGCTCAGGCGCCGCGCGAAGTAGATCGGGCTCGGGCGGCCGACGTAATGGGCCAGGTCCTCGTCGAGCGCGGCCTGGAACGCGGGATCGGCGCGCGCGGCGTCGTAGGCGGCGGCCAGTTCGCGCAGCGGCTCGACCAGGGTTTCGGCGACGAAGCGTCCGCCGTGCCGGCCGAAATGGCCGCCGGCATCGGGCCATGCATGGAAATCCAAGGCTTGCTTCCTGTGGCGGGTGTCAGGGGTCGTCGTTCTCGACGTGGCAATCGGCGCGCCGAACTTCCTCGACGAAGCGGCGCAGCCGCTCGCCGTCCTTGATGCCCGGCTCGGACTCCACGCCCGTCGACACGTCCACGCCCCAGGGCAGCGCCGTGGTGACCGCGTCGAACACGTTGCCCGGCTTCAGGCCGCCGGCGAGCAATGCGGGCTTGGTGAGCTCGCGCGGGAGCCGGGTCCAGTCGAAGGCCTTGCCGCCGCCGCCCGGCTCGCCGCGGCGGTTGCCATCGAAGATGAAGCCCGCGGCACCCGGGTAGTCGCGGTGCAGCTCCAGCGCGGTCGGGGCGCGTTCGCCGCCGCCCATCGGGATCGCCTTCAGGTACGGCACGCCGAAGCCCCGGCAGAACGAGTCGCGCTCGTCGCCATGGAACTGCAGCAGGCTCGGCCGCACCAGTCGCACGACCTCGCGGACTTCCTCGAAGTCGTTGTCCTGGAACAGCGCCACCGCGTCCACCAGCGGCGCCATCGCCGCGCGCATGGTCCGGGCCTGCTGCGCCGTCACCCGTCGCGGGCCGTCGCCGGCGAAGACGAAGCCGACCGCGTCGGCGCCGAGCTCGCTGGCCAGGCGCACGTCGCCGGAGCGGGTCATGCCGCAGACCTTGATGCGGGTGCGGAACAGGGTCCGTCGCAACTGGATCGGGATCAAGCGGTGACCTCCTCGGGCAGGCCGCAGGCGGGTGGGTACAGCGGGCCGGTGAAGACCAGCCCGGACGCGGGCGCGGTCGGGCCGGCCAGGGTGCGGTCGCGCCCGTCCAGCAGCGCCCGGATCCAGTCCTCCCCTGCCTCGCCGCGCCCCACGCACAGCAGGCTGCCCACGATATTACGCACCATGTGGTGGAGGAAGGCATTGGCCTGGACCTCGACCACGATGCGGTCGCCGTCGCGCGACACCTCGATCCGCTGCAGGTCGCGCCGGGCGTGCGGCGCCTGGCAGTGGACCGTGCGGAACGCCGAGAAGTCGTGCTCGCCGACCAGCGCCTGCGCGGCGCGGTGCATCGCGGCCGCGTCCAGCGGGCGGCGCTCCCAGGCGAGGAACGCACGATGCAGCGCGGGCCGGACAGGGCGGTTCAGGAGGGTGTAGCGGTAGCGGCGCGCGCGCGCCGAGAACCGGGCGTGGAAATCCGCCGCGACGGGCACGCACCAGAGCACGCACATGGCCGGCGGCAGCCGCGAGGTGGTGCCCAGCACCCAGCCGCGCGGTTCGCGGGCGGCCTCGCTGTCGAAATGCACGACCTGGCAG
>DASWQG010000073.1:0-2080 GCA_036403775.1 Luteimonas sp. | reverse complement strand
GCTTTCGCAGCGCGAAGACCGCATGACCGGCCCGACCTTCCAGGAGCTCATCCAGCGCCTCAACGCCTACTGGGCGGCGCAGGGCTGCGTGCTGGTGCAGCCGCTGGACCTGGAGGTCGGCGCGGGCACCTTCCATCCCGCGACCTTCCTGCGCGCGATCGGCCCGGAGCCGTGGGCCGCCGCCTACGTGCAGCCCTGCCGCCGCCCCACCGACGGCCGCTACGGCGAGAACCCGAATCGCCTGCAGCGCTACTACCAGTACCAGGTGGTGATGAAGCCGAACCCGGACGACATCCAGGCGCTGTACCTGGGCTCGCTGGTGGCGCTGGGCATCGACCCGAAGGTGCACGACCTGCGCTTCGTCGAGGACAACTGGGAATCGCCGACGCTCGGCGCCTGGGGCCTGGGCTGGGAGGTCTGGCTCAACGGCATGGAGGTGACCCAGTTCACCTACTTCCAGCAGGCCGGCGGCCTGGAGTGCAAGCCGGTGCTGGGCGAGATCACCTACGGCCTCGAGCGGCTGTGCATGTACCTGCAGAACGTGGACGACGTGTTCGACCTGGTGTGGACGCACGGGCCGGATGGAACGCCGGTCACCTACCGCGACGTCTACCACCAGAACGAAGTCGAGCAGAGCGCGTACAACTTCGAGCACGCCAACGTCGAGGTGCTGCTGCGCCGGTTCGACGAATGCGAGGCCGAGGCGATGAAGCTGGTCGAGCTCGGCCTGCCGCTGCCGGCTTATGAACAGGTGTGCAAGGCCTCGCACTGCTTCAACCTGCTCGACGCGCGCCGCGCGATCTCGGTGACCGAGCGCCAGCGCTACATCCTGCGCGTGCGCAAGCTGTCGCAGGCGGTGGCCGAGGCCTACTTCGCGCAGCGCGAGAAGCTCGGGTTCCCGGGCCTCCGGCGCGGCGCGTCGGAGGCGGCGTCGTGAGCGCGATGAAGCCGCTGCTGTTCGAGCTCGGCACCGAGGAACTGCCGGTCGCCGCGTTGCCGGGCCTGGCGCAGGCGCTGTTCGACGGCGTCGTCGAGGGCCTGGTGAAGCGCGGCGTCGCCGTGGACCGCGACGACGCGAAACCGCTGTATTCGCCGCGCCGCCTGGCGGTGCTGCTGCCGGGCGTCGGCACCCGGCAGCCGGAGCAGCATTCCGAGGTGCTCGGGCCCTACGTGAACATCGCGCTGGACGGCGACGGCCAGCCCACGCGAGCGCTGCAGGGCTTCGCGGCCAAGGCCGGCGTGGACTGGACGCAACTGGCGCGGACCACCGACCAGAAGGGCGAACGCTTCGTGCACCGTGCGGTGGCGCCGGGCGCACCGACCGCGACGTTGCTGCCGGAGGTGCTGGCCGAGGCGATCGCCGGCATGCCGATCCCCAAGCCGATGCGCTGGGGCGACCGCGATGCCGGTTTCGCGCGGCCGGTGCACTGGCTGGTGCTGCTGCACGGCGACGAGGTCGTGGACGCGTCGCTGTTCGGGCTGCGCGGCGACCGCATGAGCCGCGGCCACCGCTTCATGCACGAAGGGCCGGTCTGGATCGGCTCGCCCGGCGACTACGTCGACGCGCTGCGCGCCGCGCACGTGCTGGGGGACCCGGACGAGCGCCGCGAGCGCATCGTGCGCGAGGTCCGCGACGCCGCGCGCGGCGCCGGCGGCGTGGCGCGCATCGACGACGGCAACCTCGCGCAGGTCAACTGCCTGGTCGAATGGCCGGGCGCCGTGCTGTGCGGCTTCGAGCGCGACTTCCTCGCCGTGCCGCAGGAAGCGCTGGTGGCGACGATGGAAGCCAACCAGAAGTTCTTCCCCGTGCTCGACGATGCCGGCCGGCTGACCGAGCGCTTCGTCGGCGTGGCCAATCTCGAGTCCACCGACGTGGGCGAGGTGCGCAAGGGCTACGAGCGGGTGATCCGCCCGCGCTTCGCCGACGCGCGCTTCTTCTTCGACGAGGACCTGAAGCAGGGCCTGGCGTCGATGAACCAGGGCCTGGCGACCGTCACCTACCAGGCGAAGCTGGGCACGATCGCCGACAAGGTCGCGCGCGTGGCCGCGCTGGCCGAGGCGATCGCGCCGGCGCTGGGCG
>DASWQG010000072.1:0-2712 GCA_036403775.1 Luteimonas sp. | reverse complement strand
GCGACGGCGAGGTCGGCGAACTCGACAGCCCCGTGCGCTTCCGCGTGCGACCGCGCGCGTTGCGCGTCGTCGCGCCGGCGCCCACGCCTGCGGAGCCTGCCGCCTGATGCGAACCCTCGTGCACCTGTCGGACCTGCATTTCGGCCGCGTCGCCGAACCGCTGCTCGCGCCGCTGGCGCGCGCGGTGGCGGCCGCCGCGCCGGACCTGGTGGTGGTGTCCGGAGATTTCACCCAGCGCGCGCGCACCGCGCAGTTCCGCGCGGCGGCGGACTGGATCGCGCAGCTGCCCGAACCGCGCATCCTCGTGCCGGGCAACCACGACGTGCCGCTGTACGACGTGTTCCGGCGGTTCCTGGCGCCGCTGGACCGCTTCCACCGCTGGATCGAGGACGATCCCTACCCGACCTACATGGACGGGGAACTCGCGGTGGTCGGCATCAGCACCGCGCGCTCGCTGGTGTTCAAGGGCGGGCGGATCAACCGCGAACAGATCCGGGAAGTCGCGCGCCGCTTCGAAGGCCTGCCCGAGCCGGTGACCCGCGTGGTCGTCAGCCACCATCCCTTCGACCTGCCCGCCGACGCCAAGCCTTCCGAGCTGGTCGGTCGCGCCGGCCTGGCCATGCAGGCCTTCGCCGAAGCCGGCGTCGACCTGTTCCTGTCCGGCCACCTGCACCGCAGCCACGCCAGCAGCACCGCCGAGCGCTACCTGATCGACGGCTTCGCGGCGCTGGTGATCCAGGCCGGCACCGCGACCTCGACCCGCGGCCGCGGCGAGGCCAACGCCTTCAACGTGCTGCGCATCGGCGCCACCACCATGGAACTGGAGGCCTGGCACTGGCAGCCCGACGCCAGTGTCTTCGCCCCGACGGGGCGCACCGCCTTCGACTATGTCTCCGGGCGGGGCTGGGCGCCGCAGCGGTGATAGGCTTCGGGCAGGTGACCAGCGATGGAGGTGCGGGTGAAGACGATCCTCGTGGCCAGTTCGAAGGGCGGCGTCGGCAAGACGACCCTCGCCACCCACCTCGCGGCGCAGGCGGCCCTGTCCGGACAGCGCACCGTGCTGGTCGACGCCGATCCGCAGCGCTCCTCCACCCGCTGGGCCGAGAAGCGCGCCGGCCTGGACAGCGCGGTGCTGCCGGTGGACGGCAGCGGCGCGACCCGCGGTTGGCAGCGCGAGCTGCCGGAGGACACGCAGACCGTCATCGTGGACGCCGCCGCCGGCGCGATGGCGCACGAGCTCATGCCCTTCCTGGAGCGCGCCGACGCGGTGGTGGTGCCGGTGCTGCCCTCGACCCTGGACATCGAGGCCACCGTGCCGTTCCTGGACACGCTGGCCAAGCTGGCCCGCGTCCGCCGCGGCGAACTGCCGATCGGCCTGGTCGGCAACAAGCTGCGGCCCTGGACCAACGCCTCGCAGCAGGCGCTGGAGCTGTGGCAGCAATGGCCCTACCCGCTGGTGGCGCAGCTGCGCGACAGCCAGGCCTACTCGGTGCTGTGCGGCCTGGGCAAGAGCCTGTTCGACTACCAGTCGGCGCAGGTCCGCGAACACCAGCAGGACTGGCAGCCGCTGCTGCGCTGGTTGAAGAAAGCCTGAGGCGCCCTCCCCCATGCGCGAACTGATCCTCCTCCGCCACGCCCATGCGGTGTCGGCGCTTCCCGGCCAGGCCGACCTGGACCGCCCGCTCTCGCCCGAGGGCCTGGCCGAAGCCGAGGCCGCGGGCCGCTGGCTCGCCGAACACGGCCTGGTGCCGGATTGCGCGCTGTGCTCGCCGGCGCGGCGCACGCGCGAGACGCTGGAGGCGGTGCTCGGCGTGGTCGGCTACGTCGACCAGCGGCTGGAGCCCTCGATCTACGAGGCCACGCCCGGGGCGCTGATCGCGCTGGCCGATGCGCACTGCGACACCGAGCGCCTGCTCGTCATCGGCCACAATCCCGGCCTGGAACAGCTGGTGGCCCTGCTCCACAGCGGCCAGTCCGGGGATTACCGCGGCATGCCGCCGGGCGGGATCGCGGTGCTGTCCATGCCCGCCGGCGTGGCCATCGAACCAGGGATCGGGACACTCGCCGCCTTCTGGTGGCCGTGAGTCCACGGGGTGCGATGGACCGGCGCGCGAAGGCCTGGTGGTTCGCGGCGGCGGTCTGCCTGGCCGCGTCCGCGGCAGCCGCGCAGGGCGCCGAGGTGGATGCGGGCGCGTCGCGCGCCGGCTTCACCCTGTACACGCGCTGGGGACAGGCGCTGGAGGGCCGGTTCCCGAGCCTGCGCGGACAGGTGGACGACCTCGGCGACGGCCGCCATCGCGTGCGCCTGGTGCTGCTGACCGGCGACGTGGAGATCGTCGGCCACCCCGGCTACACGCGCTTTGCCCGCGGAGGCGGCTTCTTCGACGCTAAACATTGGTCGCAGGTGGAGTTCCTGTCCGACCCGTACGGCGACGCGCTGCTGCGCGAGGGCGGCGAGCTCGGCGGGATCCTGCGCATCCGCGGCGTGCAGCGGCGCGAGCGCTTCCGGGTCGAGCCCGCCGAATGCGACGCGCCGGCCCGGGCCTGCGACGTGGTCGCGCACGGCAGCATCGACCGCGAGGACTACGGCATGGATCGCTGGCGGATCGCGGTGCGCGACGACGTGCGGTTCCAGTTGCGCCTGCGCCTGCACGGGGCGGTGCCATGAGCGCCCTGGCCCGCGCGCTGGCGCTGCTGCTGGTGCTGGCGACC
>DASWQG010000071.1:0-3132 GCA_036403775.1 Luteimonas sp. | reverse complement strand
CGCCGGCGTGGTGCGCGCGCAGGTCGCGCAGGGCGCCGTCGGCGAGCAGCAGGTCGCCGAGCGCGCCGAGCTTGACCACCAGCACCGTGGCCATGGCCGTCGCGTCAGCCCGCCGGCGCGGCGTGCGCGTGTTCGCGCGTGGCCAGGAACCGCACCGCCGGCGCGCGCTCCTGCGCCAGCTGCAGGTTGACCCGGGTCGGCGCGAGGTAGACCAGCTCCCCGGCCGCGTCGAGCGCCAGGTACTGCGCGTTCTTCTCGCGAAACTCCTCGAGCTTGCGCGCGTCGTCGCAGCGGATCCAGCGCGCCGTCGCCACCTGCACCGGCTCGAAGCTGGCGTCCACGCCGTACTCGTCCTTGAGGCGGTACGCGGCGACGTCGAACTGCAGCGTGCCGACCGCGCCCAGCACGAGGTCGTTGGACATCAGCGGGCGGAAGAACTGGGTGGCGCCTTCCTCGCTCAGCTGCGCGAGGCCCTTCTGCAGCTGCTTGAGCTTGAGCGGATCGCGCAGGCGCGCGCGGCGGAACAGTTCCGGCGCGAAGTTGGGGATGCCGGTGAAGGCCAGCGGCTCGCCTTCGCTGAAGCTGTCGCCGATGGAGATCGTGCCGTGGTTGTGGATGCCGATGACATCGCCGGGGTAAGCGGTGTCCACGATCTCGCGGTCCGAGGCCATGAACGCCAGCGCGTTCGCCAGCTTCACTTCCTTGCCGGTGCGCGGCTGGAACGCCTTCATGCCGGCGGTGAACTTCCCCGAGCAGATGCGCATGAAGGCGACGCGGTCGCGATGCTGCGGATCCATGTTCGCCTGGATCTTGAACACGAAGCCGGTGAGCGCGGCCTCGCCCGGCTGCACCTCGCGCGTCGTGGTCGCGCGCGGGCGCGGGGAGGGCGCGTGCTCGACGAAGAAGTCCAGCAGCAGCTGCACGCCGAAGTTGTTGACCGCCGAGCCGAAGAACACCGGCGTCTGCCGGCCGGCGAGGTACTCGGCCTGGTCGAAGGGATGGGAGGCGCCCTGGACCAGCTCGAGCTCGTCGCGCAGCTCGGCCAGCATCGGGGCGCCGATCCGCGCCTCGAGCGCGGGGTCGCCGATCGAGGGGAAGATCGTCGAATCCTGGCGGGTGAAGTTGCGGCCGGGCTCGTACAGGTGCACCTCGCCGCTGAGCAGGTGCACGACGCCCTTCAGCCGCTTGCCCATGCCGATCGGCCAGGTCACCGGCGCGCACTGGATGCCCAGCACCGACTCGACCTCGTCCAGCAGCTCGATCGGCTCGCGGCCCTCGCGGTCGAGCTTGTTGATGAAGGTCATGATCGGCGTGTCGCGCAGGCGGCACACCTCCATCAGCTTGATCGTGCGCTCCTCGACGCCCTTGGCGACGTCGATCACCATCAAGGCGCTGTCCACCGCGGTGAGCACGCGGTAGGTGTCCTCGCCGAAGTCGGCGTGGCCGGGGGTGTCGAGCAGGTTGACGATGCGCCCCTCGTACGGGAACTGCATCACCGAGCTGGTCACCGAGATGCCGCGTTCCTTCTCCAGTGCCATCCAGTCGGAGGTGGCGCTGCGGCTGGTCTTGCGCGACTTCACCGAGCCCGCCATCTGGATCGCGCCGCCGAACAGCAGCAGCTTCTCGGTCAGCGTGGTCTTGCCCGCGTCCGGGTGCGAAATGATGGCGAAGGTGCGGCGGCGCGCCGCCTCGCGGGAAACCTCGGGGGACATCGTCATTCCGTGCAGGCGCGGTCGAGGCCCAGGGTGGCGGCGACGTCGCGCAGGTCGAAGGCGGTGACCGACGCGTCGTCGTTCACCGCGTACAGGACGCCACCGGGGAAGCGCGCGGTGGCGGTGGCGTCCAGGGCGACGCCGTCGGTGTGCGCGGTGATGCGCCCCTGGAAGCTGCCGACCGCGGCCAGCGTGGCGCGGTCGAACAGGTGGAAGCGGGTGAGCGGCGCCAGCTGGTCGACGGCCACCCAGTAGCCGCCGCCACCTGGGCAGGCCCACAGCGCGACGCCCTCGGCCTCGGCCGCGAAGCTGCCCTCGGGCAGGCTACGGCCGCTGGGGCGGCCGGCCAGGTCGTATTCGCGCAGCGTCGAGCCGGCGTGGCCCTCGCTGCCGTCGCGCGATTCGTCGGCGACCAGCAGGCGGTCGTTGGCGGCATCGCCGCCGATGGATTCGACGATGCGCAGCGCGCCGGCGGGGGTGGTGTCGCCGAAGTCGCCAGCGTGCGTGGCGCGCAGGCGGCCCAGGTGGTCGAACTGGACGCGGTAGCGGCGGACGCGCTGGTCGAGCTGGTCCAGCGGCGGCACGATTTCGTGCCGCGCGCCGTCCATGAAGCTGTCGGTGACGTAGACCTCGAGCTCGCCGGGCTCGGTCTCGTTGATCCACAAGCCGTAGGGGCTGCGCAGGACGCCTTCGCCGAAGCTGCCCAGGCTGTCGAGCGCGGGCAGCGCGAACACCTGCACGCGACGGTTGTCGCGCTCGACCACGAACAGGCGGTCGCCGTACACGGCCAGGCCATTGGGCCGGTCGAATTCACCCGGGCCCTTGCCGGGACCGCCCAGCACGCGCAGCGGCCGTCCGTCCTGGCCGTCGTAGACCAGGACGCGGTCGGTGGACTTGGCGCTGGCGAAGAGCCAGGTGGCGCCGTCGGGTGCCTGCCAGGACGCCAGCGAATCGAGTTCCTCGGCGGGCGTGCGCGCGCTTTCCCAGGCCTCGGCGATGGTGGCCGGCGCGGGGAGCGTCGCCACCGGGGCGGTCGGGAGGGCGGGCGATGGCGGCGGGGCGGGGGCCGGCGCCGTGGCGCAGGCGGCAAGCAGCAAGGCGGCGCTCGCGGCGCCGGCGAAGGTTCGAATCGGCATGCGCGGATTATGCGGCATGGGGTCGCGGACGCGCCGCCAGGCGACCGGAGGTGGACCCCGCCCGCCTCGACCTTCGCGTCATTCATCGCTTCATCCTGATGAAGCGATTGACAACTTGCCACGGCGTTGGCAAGCTGCCCCCATCCATCGAGACCGGCTGAGGGACAGGCCCGACGAAGCCGGGGCAACCTGATGGGGCGCACAGCCCTGTCGCGGTGCCAATTCCTGCGGGGACCTGTGGTCCACCGGAAGATGGTCGCGCTCGCCCACCCCTCCCCGGGGCG
>DASWQG010000070.1:0-4542 GCA_036403775.1 Luteimonas sp. | reverse complement strand
AGGGCGTGCCGCAGAAGGCGCCCGCAGCCCCCGTGCCGGCCGCCGCGCCGCCGCCCGCGCCGCGCAAGCCCGCGTCGCGGCCCAACCCGGTCAAGCTGCAGCAGGCCGAGGCCCGGGTCGCGCGCCTGGAGGAGAAGCTCGCCGAATGCGAGGCCAGGCTCGCCGATCCGGCGACCTACGGCGACGCCGGCGCGATCGCCGACCTCGGCCGCCAGCAGATGCAGCTGCGCGGCGAACTGGAATCCGCGGAAGCCGAGTTGCTGGCCCTGTACGACGCGGCCTGACCACTCCGGAGCCCCGCGTGGTGACGGCGCACACGGCGCTGCCGTTACCCTGTGGCCGGTGAGCCGCGACCTCGTCTACCTGTTGCTGATCTTCGGCCTGCTGGTGGTGCCGCGCGCGTTGCAGCGCCTGCGCCTGCCCGCGCCGATCACCTGCCTGTTCCTGGGCCTGGGCGCGATGCTGCTGTGGGGCGAGGAGACGCACGACCCGGTGGTGGTGCTGCTGTCGGCGCTGGGCATCTCCTCGCTGTTCCTGTTCGCGGGCCTGGAAGTGGAGTGGCGCACGCTGCGGCGGTGCGCGGGGCGGCTGCTCGTGCACCTGGCGATCCGCGTCCTCGCCCTGATCGCCGCCGGGTGGCTGGCCTGGCGCTACCTCGACCTGGGCTGGCAGGCCGCGGCCCTGCTGGCGCTGGCGCTGCTGACCCCGTCCACCGGGTTCATCCTCGACACGCTGGAGCGCATGGGGCTGGACGAGGGCGAACGCTTCTGGGTCACCAGCAAGGCGATCGCCGGCGAACTGCTGGCGCTGGCGGTGCTGTTCGTCGCGCTGCAGGCCGGGGACGCGATGCAGCTGGGCGTGTCATCGCTGGCCATGCTGGCGCTGCTGGTCGGCCTGCCGCTGCTGTTCCTCGCCCTCGGCCGCTGGGTCCTGCCGCAGGCGCCCGGCGCCGAGTTCTCGCTGCTGGTGATGGTCGGCATGGTCGCCGCCTACGTGACCTACCGGCTGGGCGTGTACTACCTGGTGGGCGCCTTCATCGCCGGCCTCACCGCGCGCCTGCTGCGCGAGCGGATGCCGAAACTGGCGTCCCACGACAACATCCACGCGCTGCGCCTGTTCGCCAGCTTCTTCGTGCCGTTCTATTTCTTCCATGCCGGCACCGCGATCTCCCGCGATGCCCTCAGCTGGGAGGCGCTGGCGGTCGGCCTGGTGCTGACGGCCGTGGTCCTGCCGCTGCGCGTGGCGGTCGCCTGGCTGCAGCGCCGGTGGCTGTTCGGCGACAACCGCGAGGCGGCACTGCGCGTGTCGGTGGCGCTGGCGCCGACGCTGGTGTTCACCCTGGTGCTGGCGCAGATCTTGCACGCGCGCTTCGCGATCCCCGAAGCGCTGTTCGGCGGGCTGGTGCTGTACACGGTGCTCAACACGATGCTGCCGTCGCTGGTGCTCAAGCAGACCTTCGACATCGACCCGCTCGACGGGAGGGCCGCGCCGCCGAACCCCGAGGACGCGATCGACGAGCGGCTCAGTCGCGCAGGAAATACTCCACCGTCGTCACCACCCGCACCTTCTTGACCTGCGGGCTGCCCTGGTCGCGGTCGCTGATCGCCACCACGCCCTGGTTGGCGTTGCGGATCCCGCCCAGCTTCGAACCCGAGTCCTTGGCGAACTGCTCGGCGGACTCGCGCGCGTTGGCGGTGGCCTCGGCGATCAACGCCGGCTTGATGTCGTTGAGCTTCGTGTACTCGAATTCCGGCATCGCGCCCTGGTCGAGCATGACCCCGCCGGCGACGAGCTGGCCGCTGTCGCGCATGGCCTGCAGCGCCCTGGGGACGTCGTTGGTGCGCAGGATCACGGTGTTGGCGTAGCGGAAGCGCTCGGGCGCGCGGTTCTCGCCGTAGGCGTAGGCCCAGCGATCCTCCAGCCGCGGCGGCGAGACCACGATGTCCTCCGGCTTGAAGCCGGCGTCCAGGAAGAACTTGCGGATCGCCGCGGTGTTCGCCGTGAGCGCGCGCTGCACGCCTGCCAGTTCGTTGCCGCCGACCGAATGCGGCAGCGGCCACACCAGCAGGTCCGCGTCCACGATGCGCTCGGCCGAACCCTTGACCGTGACGAAGCGGTCCTGGGTCTTGATCTTCACCAGGCCCTGGCCGATGTTCCAGCCGGCGAAGAGCACCCCCAGCGCCAGCACCACGGCGGCGAAGCTCGAAAGGACGTTGCGGTCGGACATGGCGGTTCCCCGTAGGTCGTGCGTGGCTTGAATGTGCGCCTGCAGGCCCCAGAATAGCGCCCATGCCGATCTATGCCTTCGCCTGCGACGCCTGCGGTCATGAATTCGACAGGCTGCAGAAACTCTCCGACCCCGACCCCGGGGCCTGCCCCGCCTGCGGCAAGCCCGCCGTCCGCCGCAAGGTGACCGCGCCCAGCTTCCGCCTGGCCGGCGGCGGCTGGTACGAAACCGACTTCAAGAAGGACGGCAAGCGCAACCTGGCCGGCGACGCCGCCAAGCCCGCCGACGCGGCCAAGCCCGCGGACTCCGCCAAACCCGCCGAAACCGCCAAGCCCGCCGAGAAAAAGGTGGACCCGACACCTTAGAATGACGGGCTTTCCCCAGCGAACGCCCCCATGCGGACCCATTTCTGCGGCCGGATCGACGATGCCCTGATCGGACAGCCGGTCACCCTGTGCGGCTGGGCCGACGTCGCCCGCGACCTCGGCGGCCTGTGCTTCATCGACCTGCGCGACCACGAGGGCATCGCCCAGGTCGTCGCCGAGCCGTCCGACGCCGAGGGCAACGCCCAGGTGCTGGCGGTCGCGGCCAGGGTCGGCTACGAGGACTGCCTTCGCGTCACCGGCGTGGTCCGCCGGCGCGAGAAGCCGAACCCGAAGCTGCCGACCGGCCAGGTGGAAGTCGTGGCGACGCGGATCGAGGTCCTGAACAAGGCTGAGCCGCTGCCGTTCCACGCCCACGAGAACGCCGGCGAGGACATCCGCCTCAAGTACCGGTACCTGGACCTGCGCACCCCGGACATGCAGCGCAAGATGCGCACCCGCATCCGCCTGGTGCAGGCGTTGCGCCGCTGGCTCGACGCGCGCGGCTTCCAGGACGTCGAGACCCCGATCCTGACCAAGGCCACGCCGGAGGGCGCGCGCGACTTCCTGGTGCCGGCGCGCATGCACCCGGGCGAGTTCTACGCGCTGCCGCAGTCGCCGCAGCTGTTCAAGCAGATCCTGATGGTGGCCGGCTTCGACCGCTACTACCAGATCGCGCGCTGCTTCCGCGACGAGGCCCTGCGCGCCGACCGGCAGCTCGAGTTCACCCAGCTGGACATGGAGTTCGCCTGGGTGGACGAGAAGATCGTCCAGGACACCACCGAGCAGATGGTGCGCGACGTGTTCCAGGAAGTGATGGGCGTGGCGCTGGGCGAGTTCCCGCGGATGACCTACGCCGAGGCGATGCGCCGCTACGGCTCGGACAAGCCGGACCTGCGCATCGCGCTGGAGCTGGTGGACGTCGCCGAACTGGTGAAGGCCAGCCAGTTCAAGGTCTTCACCGACTGGGCGAACGCGGACGGCGGCCGGGTCGCGGCGCTGCGCATCCCCGGGGGCGCCGCGCTGTCGCGCAAGCAGGTCGACGACTACGCCGCGCACGCGGCGAAGTACGGCTCCAAGGGCCTGGCCTACGCGAAGATCGACGAGTCCGGCGCGGTCAACTCGCCGATCGCCAAGTTCTTCGACGAGGCGGCGTTCGCCGCGCTGCTGCAGGCGGTCGGCGCGGGCAAGGGCGACCTGGTGTTCTTCGGCGCCGGTCCGTACAAGGCCGTCTGCGACTTCATGGGCGCCGTCCGCCTGAAGGCCGGCAAGGACTTCGACCTGGTCGAGGCCGGCTGGAAGCCGCTGTGGGTCACCGACTTCCCGATGTTCGAGTGGGACGAGGAGGAGGGCCGCTACGTCGCCTTGCACCACCCGTTCACCGCGCCGGCGGTGGACGACGAAGCGGACCTGCGCGCCAACGCCGCCACCGCGGTGAGCCGCGGCTACGACATGGTGCTCAACGGCAACGAGATCGGCGGCGGCTCGATCCGCATCCACCGGTCCTCGATGCAATCGGCGGTGTTCGAGCTGCTCGGCATCGGCGCGGAGGAGGCGCAGGCCAAGTTCGGCTTCCTGCTCGACGCGCTGAAGTACGGCGCGCCGCCGCACGGCGGCATCGCCTTCGGCATCGACCGCATCGCTGCGCTGATGGCCGGCACCGAGTCGATCCGCGACGTGATCGCCTTCCCCAAGACCACGACCGCGCAATGCCTGATGACCGGCGCGCCGTCTCCGGTGCCGGACAAGCAGCTGGCCGAGGTCCACGTCGCGGTGCGGGCGAAGGAATGACCGGCGCGCTGGCGATCCGCAGGGCCGGCGCGGGCGATGCCGCCGCGCTGTCGGCGATCGGCCGCGAGACCTTCGACCTCACCTTCGGCCATCTCTACCCGCCCGAGGACCTGGCGGCGTTCCTCGAGGACAGCCATTCGCCCGCCGCGTACGCGAAGCTGC
>DASWQG010000069.1:0-2212 GCA_036403775.1 Luteimonas sp. | reverse complement strand
GCCGGGCGCCCCGCCCCGCGGGCGGCGGTGGGCCGCGGCCCGCGCGTGGACTCGCGCACCACCAGCTGCGGCTGCAGCACGCGCCGTTCCGGCGCGCCGCGCTCGCCCATGCGCTCGAGCAGCATCGAGAAGGCCTCGGTGCCCATGGCCGCGAGGTCCAGGCGCACCGTGGTCAGCGGCGGCGAGGCGTGGCTCGCGATCGGGATGTCGTTGAAGCCGGCCACGCCGATGTCGCGGGGCACCTGCAGCCCGGCGCGCTGGAAGGCGAACAGGCAGCCGAGCGCCATCATGTCGTTGGCCGCGAACACCGCGTCCGGCCGCTCCGGCAGGCCCAGCAGGGTTTCCCCGGCCTGGTAGCCCGACTGCACGTCGAAGTCGCCTTCCACGACCCGCGGCGCGGAGCCGGGCAACAGTTCCGCCATCGCGTCGAGGTAGCCGCGCAGGCGTTCCTCGGCGTTGAAGTGCGGGCGCCGGCCGGACACGAAGGCGATGCGCTCGTAGCCGCAGGACACCAGGTGGCGCATCAGCAGCATCGCGCCGGCGTGGTTGTCCACCGACAGCGCGCTGGCGCCCTCGATCGCGGGATCGCTGTCGAGCAGCAGCACGGGCAGCGAACGCGGCAACCGCGCGGTGGCGACGTCGCGCCCGCCGTACGGCGAAATGGCGAGAACCCCGTCCACGCGCCCGCGCATCACCCGCAGCGCCGCGGCCTGGCTTTCCATCGAGCGATGGTGCCCGGAGACGAGCAACTGCAGCCCGCGCTCCCGCGCCAGCGCGTCGATGCCGCACATCACCCGCGCGAAGAACTCGCAGGGCAGGTCCGGCAGCACCACGCCCACGGTGTGGGTCCGGCCGCGGCTCAGGCAGCGCGCGGCGTGGTGCGGGCTGTAGTCGAGGTTCTCGGCGATTTGCAGCACGCGCTTGCGCACGGCATCGGCGACGTTCTCGCGGCCGTTGAGCGCCCGCGACACCGTCGCGACCGACACGTTGGCCAGGCGGGCGACATCCTTGATCGTCGGGCTGGCTGGGCCCATCCGCTTCTCCCTCGGGGATCCAGCCAAAAACCATAGGCCCGCGCACGCGCGCCGCCAAGGCAAACGGTTACAGCACGGCGCGCCCGCCAGGTGGCCGGTTTGAAAAGCCTTTTACGTCACGGGTTTGCCCGATCGCCGGGGCGACAGGCTTGCTGCAACGCAGCATCGCGTTGCGCGGCAAGGGTCAGGGCAGCACGGGGCGGAACGGGCGCACGTCCACCCGCTCGTAGACGCCAGCCGCGACATACGGATCGGCGTCGGCCCAGGCGCGGGCGGCCTCCAGCGACTCGAACTCGGCGATCACGATGCTGCCCGAGAAGCCGGCCGGGCCCGGATCCTCGGCGTCGATCGCGGGGCACGGGCCGGCGAGCAGCAAACGCCCCTCGTCGCGCAGCGCCTGCAGCCTGGCCAGGTGCGCGGCGCGCGCGCCCTGGCGCCGCTCGAGCACGCCCGCCCCGTCATGTCCCTCGATCGCGTACCACACGGGCAGTCCCTCACTGGCGCGGAACGATGTCCGGATCGGCGATTGTAGCGGGCGGCTCCGCCACGGCCGCGGTTCAGCGCGGCGCTGGACAAGCGCCCGGGCCAGCCCGTAACCTGTCGAGGACTGCATGGGGCAGGCAGTTGGCGGACCCACGCCACGCCGAACGGGCCTCCCTCCAGCACAGCCCTCCTGCCCGTGCCGACGACCTTGGCCGACCGACCCGCCGCCGACCGCGCGGCGACCGGCGCATGGCGTCCCGCGACAGCCACGCACTGCCCGCAATGCCCCGCAGAACCCGGCCCCACTGCCGCGAGCCGATGGCCACCCGATGACGCCTGACAACCCGAGCGATACCGCCACGCACGTCGCGCCCGAGGCGGCGACGCCGCGGCAGCAGGAAATGCCGCTGGCGATGGTGCTGGGCCAGCCGGTGGTGGAGATCCCGAAGGACCTCTACATCCCGCCCGACGCGCTGGAAGTGATCCTCGACGCGTTCGAGGGCCCGCTGGACCTGCTGCTGTACCTGATCCGCCGGCAGAACCTGGACATCCTCGACATCCCGGTCGCGGAGATCACCCGCCAGTACGTCGACTACATCCAGGCCATGCACGAGATGCGCTTCGAGCTGGCCGCCGAATACCTGGTGATGGCCGCGATCCTGGCCGAGATCAAGTCGCGGATGCTGCTGCCGCGC
>DASWQG010000068.1:0-3283 GCA_036403775.1 Luteimonas sp. | reverse complement strand
CTGGTGCTCGGCCTGCAGCAGCGCTGGCACGGGCGCCTGATCGACCGTTCCGACGGCCTGATGCTGCTGTTCGAGCGCGCGATCGACGGCCTCGGCTTCGCCCTCGACTACGCCCGCGGCCTGCGCGGGATCGGCGAGCGACGCAAAGTGTCGCGGCACGGGGTCGAGCTGCGCGCGCGATCCGGCCTGCACGTCGGCGAGGTGCTCACCTGGCGCAACAGCGACGCCGCCGTCTCCTTCGGTGCCAAGCCGCTGGAGGTCGAGGGCCTGGCCAAGCCGATGGCCGGGCGGCTGATGACGCTGGCCCGGCCCGGCCAGATCCTGCTCTCGGCCACCGCGGAACCGCTGGCGCATCGTGCTGCGCGCGAACTGGGCGAGCGCGGCGAGCAGTTGGTGTGGAAGTCCTGGGGCCGCTGGCGCTTCAAGGGCGTGCCGCAGGCGCAGGAGGTGTACGAAGTCGGCGAGCCCGGCATCGCGCCGCTGCGCGCGCCGCAGCAGATCCGCAACAAGGCCTGGCGCGACATCCCGCTGTGGCGGCGACCGGCGGCGCTGGCGGCCGAGCTGCTGCTGGTGGCGGGCCTGGCCACCGGCGGCTGGTTCCTGACCCGTCCGCAGCCGGCGATCGCCTTCGGTGAGCGCGACTGGGTGGTGGTGGCCGACCTGCGCAACCTCACCGGCGACACCCTGCTGGACGAATCGCTGGAACAGGCCTTCCGCATCAGCCTGGAGCAGTCGCGCTACGTCAACGTGCTCAGCGACCTCAAGGCGCGCGACACGCTGCAGCGCATGCGCCGCAACCCGGACACCACGCTGGACCGGGCCATCGCCTCGGAGATCGCGCTGCGCGACGGCGCGCGCGCGGTGATCCTGCCGACGGTGGCCGAGGTCGGCGGCCGCGTCCGGGTCAGCGCGGAAGTCATCGATCCGCACACCCAGACCACCGTCTACGCCGAATCGGCGGATGGCAGCGGCGCCGCCTCCACGCTGCGCTCGATCGACAAGGTCACCGCCGCGCTGCGCGGACGCCTCGGCGAGGCGATGGAGTCGATCCAGGAGAATTCGGTCGTCCTGCCCAACGTCACCACCAGCAACCTCGATGCGTTGAAGGCTTACGCGATCGGGGAAAGGTTCCGGGCGTCGGGCGATCGCGCCCAGGCGATCGCGTACTACAAGCGCGCGATCTCGCTCGATGGCGAGTTCGCGCTGGCGATGCTGGGCATCGCGCGGGCCACGGAAGCGATGGGGGACCTCGGGACGGGTGGGGCCTACTACCGGCAGGCGAAGCGGCTGCGAGGCAGGCTGCCGCCACGCGAAGCCCTGTTCCTGGATGCCCTGGTGGCATCGCACGAACCCGTCGATGTGCGACTGCAGCGCTGGCGCGAAGTCATCGCGCTCTATCCCGACACCTACACAGCGCGCTTCCGCCTGGGCATGGACGGCATGTTCTACGCAAACGCCTACCGCGGCGGCCTCGAACACGCCAACGCGGCGATGTCGAACCAGTCGCCGGTCCAGGGCATGGCGAGCTACCTCAAGGGGATGCTGCTGCTGGGGCTGGAACGCTACGACGACGCGATCAAGGCCTTCGAGCAGTCGCGCACGATGGGATACCAGGGCTCCGGGGTGATGCATGCGCTGACCTACGCCGCCAGGCGCGACTACGCCCGCGCGGAGCAGGTCATGGCAGCGCGGCAATCGACCGGTGCCGCGCTCGCGCAGCTGGAACTCGAGCAGTACCGGACCTTCCTGGCCGCCGATCGCGGCGACTGGGACGCTGCCCGCGCGAGTGCGCGCGAAGGCCTGCGCCAGGCCGCCGGCGGCGGGTCACCCGTGGTCGAAGCGGAGTGGCGCAACCGGGTCATGGCAATCGATCTCCTCACCGGGACCGTGCCGAGGGACCAGCTGGAGCGCCAGGTCCTGGCCGAGCTCGCTTCGCTGCGCAGCACGTCCGGCGAGCTCGATGCCGTCTATCCGAACATCAGCACCTATCTCCTGCTGGGCGCTGGGTACCTGGCCGCGCAGGCGCAGTCCGTGCCCGGGCTGGACGAAGTGCTCGCGGCCGTCGCGCAGGCTCGGGTCGCCGGCCATCCGATGCTGGAAGAGATGCGACGCGTGCTGGTGGCGGAGAAGCTCCGGTTGTCGGGCAAGCCGGAGGAGGCGCTGCGCCTGCTGCAGCCGGGGCTGGACGCGGAGGAAACGTCCTTCCCGGTGCATTCCGCAGCGCTGCGGGCGGCCCGCGATGCCGGGCGCGCGGACGTCGCCCGGGCGCAGGCAGCGTGGATCGCCGCGCATCGCGGCCGCGCTTTCGTGGAGCAAGGCGTCGACTACCTGCCGACGCCGTTCAATCTCGCCGATACCGCCAAGGCGAGCGGGGAGCCGGTGGCGACGCGTTAGTGCCTCAGCCCTTCAACCCGGCAAGGGGCTCGAATCCCTGGATCATGGCCAGGCTTCTCTCGAGTTTGGCGCGATCCTGGGCAATGGCTTCCTTCGAAGCCAGCTCGTCGGACGGCGACAGCTGCATGCAGGCGCCACCGGACAGCGCGGATGCCTGGGTCGGATCGGACCCATGCGGCGGCACATAGCCCGCCTGCACGAGGGCGGCGTGCGCATCGCGCTTGAACAGGTCGCGGAAGTCGTCGTCGGTCGAGAGCAGGTCGAGCAGCTTCTTCGCGACGTGCGGGTGCAGCGGGGCCGGCGGCGGGCCCTTCTGGTTGGCCATGCATGTTCCCCTGGGATGAGCTTGGGATCTCCCCGCGCAAACGCTACGCTCGTCACATGGTTTTAACAAGCGCCCCGGGGACTCGATGCGCCTGAGACGTTGCGCCGTGCTGTGGCTCGAGCCGCGCGAACTCGCCCATTTCGAGCTCGAGGGCCTGCTCTCGGGCGGGACCGGCGTGGTCAGCCGCATGCAGTGGTTCGCGCATGCGCCGCAGCTGTCGGGGCCGGTGGAGGTCGACCCCGACGACATGCTCCTGTTGGGGGGACTGAGCCCGCAGGACTGGGTCGAGGCGACGCCCCTGGAGGACCGCCACGGGGAGGCCCGGGTGCGGACGCTGCTGGCGGCGGGCCTGCTGGTCGGCGAGGGCGAGGCCTGGCGCGCGCAGCGCGAAGCCGACGAGCGCTTCCGAGGCCAGCATTGGCATGGGCTGGCGGCGGTGCAGCACATGGCCGGCCGCTGGCAGGGGCTGGACTCGGTGCAGGAAGCGAAGGACGAAGGCCTGCACACCTCGGTGGGCTTGCGCGCGCGCTACGGTCCGCCGCCGCCGATGTTGCACCGGCGCCA
>DASWQG010000067.1:0-1802 GCA_036403775.1 Luteimonas sp. | reverse complement strand
GTTCAGCGCCTTGTAGCGGAAGAGGGGCATCAGGCCTCCTCGGTCACGCGCAACACCTCTTCGAGCGTGGTCTGCCCGGCGAGCGCCTTGGCGACGCCGTCCTCGTACATCGTGCGCATCCCGGCCTGGCGCGCGAGCTGTTCCAGTTCGCCCATGCCGGCATGGCGCATCACCGCGCGGCGCAGGCCGTCGTCCATCACCAGGAATTCCATGATCGTGGTGCGGCCGAGGTAGCCGGTGGGCGACAGCTCGGAGGGCTTCGGCCGGTAGAGGTGGATCGTCCCTTCCGGCTGGTAGCGGCGCAGCTCGAAGCGCTCGATCTCCTCCGGCGAGGCGGGGTAGCGCTCGGCATGGGTCGGCTCGAGCCTGCGCACGAGGCGCTGGGCGAGGATGCCGTTCACGGTGGAGGTGAGCAGGTAGTCCTCCACGCCCATGTCCAGCAACCGGGTGATGCCGCCGGCGGCGTTGTTGGTGTGCAGCGTGCTCAGCACCAGGTGGCCGGTGAGCGCGGACTGGATCGCGATGCGCGCGGTCTCCAGGTCGCGCATCTCGCCGATCATGATGATGTCGGGATCCTGGCGCACGATCGAGCGCAGTGCGTTGGCGAAGTCGAGGCCGATCTGCGGCCTGGCCTGGATCTGGTTGATGCCTTCGATCTGGTACTCGACCGGGTCCTCGACGGTGATGATCTTGACGTCCGGCGTGTTGAGCTTCGACAGCGCCGTGTACAGCGTGGTGGTCTTGCCCGAGCCCGTCGGGCCGGTGACCAGCAGGATGCCGTGCGGCTGCTCGAGCACGCGCTGGAACTGCGGCAGGAAGGCGTCGGTGAAGCCGAGCCGCTGGAAGTCGAACACCACCGTCTCGCGGTCGAGCAGGCGCATGACCACCGATTCGCCGTGCGCGGTGGGCATCGTGGACACGCGCAGGTCCAGTTCCTTGCCCTGCACCCGCAGCATGATGCGGCCGTCCTGCGGCAGCCGGCGCTCGGCGATGTTGAGCCGGGCCATGATCTTGATGCGCGAGATCACCGCGGCGGTCAGGTTCTGCGGCGGGCTCTCGCCCTCCTCCAGCACGCCGTCGATGCGGTAGCGCACCTTGAGCCGGTTCTCGAACGGCTCGATGTGGATGTCGGACGCGCGCAACTCGACGGCGCGCTGGATGACGAGGTTGACCAGGCGGATGACCGGCGCCTCGGAGGCGAGGTCGCGCAGGTGTTCGACGTCGTCGACGTCGCCCTCGGCGGACTCGAGGTCGCTGCCGGTGAGCAGCGCGCCCATGGCGCTGCGGCCCTGGCCGTGCCAGCGCTCCACCAGGTCGTCCACTTCCGAGCGCAAGGCGACCAGCGCGCGCGCCTCGCGGCCGCTGGCCAGGCGCACGGCGTCGAGCACGTAGGGATCCTGCGGGTCGGCCAACAGGACCTGCACCGCGTCGCCGTCCTCGCCGACGAGCACGGCGTGGAACTGCTGCATGCAGCGCAGGCTCAGCGGGGTGGCGGTCGCGGGGGGTTCGTCGGGCAGGTCGCGGGCCGAGACCAGCGGCAGGCCCAGGACGGTGGCGGCTGCCTCGGCGTGGTCGCGCTCGGAGAGCAGGCCCAGGCGCGAGAGCAGGCCGAGCAGGCTACCGCCGGTCTCTTCCTGCAACCGGCGGACGCGGGCCAGGTCGGCATCCTTCAGCCGCCCGCGCTCGAGCAGGGCGGCGACGATCCGCTCGTCGGCGCCCTGCGCGTCCGTTGCGCTGGCCTCGTTGGCGACTGCGTCCACGCCCATCCCTCCTCGGACCGCCGACTCTAGCAGGTCGTTCCC
>DASWQG010000066.1:0-2680 GCA_036403775.1 Luteimonas sp. | reverse complement strand
CGATCCCGTGCCCGGCTACGGGGACGTCAATCCCTACGCGCTGTCCGAGCCGCTGGCGCCCGAGATCGCGGCGCGCGAGGCGGGCGTCGAGGTCGCGCTGGCGCCGATGCTGGCCGCGCACGCACGACTGCAGCGCGATGCCGACGTGGTGGTGGTGGAAGGCGTCGGCGGCTGGATGGCGCCGTTGGCCGGCGAACTGATGCAGGCCGACCTGGTGCGGGCGCTGCGCCTGCCGGTGGTGCTCGTGGTGGGCCTGCGGCTGGGTTGCCTCAACCACGCCTATCTCAGCGCGCGTGCGATTGCCGACGACGGCTGCGAACTCGCCGGCTGGATTGGCACCAACATCGATCCGGCAATGGCCCGCATCGAGGAGAACCGCGCGCTGCTGGCGGCGCGACTGCCGGCGCCGTGCCTGGGCTGGTTGCCCTGGCAGGGCACGCCGGATCCCGCGGCACTGTCGCGGCACCTGCGACTGCCCCGCGGCACCCTGCAGGACTTCCGGCACGTTTGACCTTTCCCGCCGATGGTAGACTGGCGGGTACAGGAATCCCCTCCCCCGAGGTACCCCATGCGCCATCTCCCGGCAGTGATCCGCTTTGCCGTGCCCGCCCTGTCCGTCGCGTTGCTGCTGGCGGCCTGCGGCAAGGGCGACCAGGCCGCCGCTGGTGCGGGCGCGCAGATGCCGCCGCCCGAAGTCGGCGTCGTCGTCGCCAAGCCGACCGACGTGCCGATCGCCAAGGAGCAGGTCGGCCGCCTGTCCGCCTTCCGCAGCGCCGACGTGCGCGCGCGCGTGCCGGGCGTGCTGCAGCGTCGCCTGTACGAGGAAGGCAGCGACGTGCGCAAGGGGCAGCCGCTGTTCCAGATCGATCCGGCGCAATTGCAGGCCACGCTCGCCCAGGCGCAGGGCGCGCTGGCGCAGGCGCGCGCCAACGCGGCGAATTCGCGCACGGCCGCCGAGCGCGCGCGCAGCCTGATCGAGGGCAAGTTCATCTCCCGCGCCGACTACGACAACGCCATCGCCGCCGAGCGCACCAGCGCCGCCGCGGTGCAGGCCGCGCAGGCCGCGGTGCAGGCCGCGCAGATCAACCTGGGCTACGCGACCGTGCGCGCGCCGATCAGCGGTCGCGCCGGCAAGCAGCAGGTGACCGAGGGCGCGCTGGTCGGGCAGGGCGAGGCCACGCTGCTGACCACGGTCGAGCAACTCGATCCGATGTACGTGAACTTCTCGATCGGCGTCGAGGAACTGGCGCAGGTGCGCCAGGCCGCGGCCGGCGGCGGCGACCGCGAGGTGCGCATCCTGCTGCCCGACGGCACGCCCTACGACCGGCCGGCGGTGCTGGATTTCTCCGGCGACGTGGTCGACCCGGCCACCGGCGCGGTCGCGCTGCGCGCGCGCATCGCCAATCCCGACGGCGTGCTGCTGCCGGGCACCTACGTGAAGGTGCAGGCCGTGCTCGGCGTCGAGCAGGCGGTGTTCACGGTCCCGCAGGCGGCGGTCCAGCGCGACGCGAAGAGCGCCTACGTGCTCGTGGTCGGCAAGGACGGCATCGTCGCGCGCAAGGACATCGTCACCGAGCGCGCCAACGGCAGCGACTGGGTCGTGCGCGAAGGCCTGGCCGCCGGCGACCAGGTGATCGTCTCCGGCCTGCAGCGCGCCATTCCCGGGCAGCCGGCCAAGGCCGCGCCGCTGCAGGACGCGCCCGCCGCGCCAGGTGCCGCGCCGGCCCCGGCGCAGGGCTGAGCCGCCATGTCCCGCTTCTTCATCAACCACCCGATCTTCGCGTGGGTGATCGCGATCCTGATCGCGCTCGGCGGCGCGCTGGCGATCAACAGCCTGGGCGTGGAGTCGTACCCGGACATCGCGCCGCCGCAGGTCACCGTCGCGGCGAGCTATCCGGGCGCGAGCGCCGAGACCACCGAGGGCGCGGTGACCCAGGTGATCGAGCAGCAGCTCACCGGCATCGACAACCTGCAGTACTTCAGCTCCTCGTCCAGCGCCAGCGGCGGCAGCTCGATCACGCTGACCTTCCGTCCCGGCACCGACCCGGACATCGCCCAGGTGCAGGTGCAGAACAAGGTCGCGCTGGCGACGCCGCGGCTGCCCTCGGAAGTGGTGCAGCAGGGCGTGGTCGTGGCCAAGGCCAACTCCGGCTTCCTGATGGTGGTGGCGCTGCGCTCCAGCAATCCCGCCTTCGACAAGAACGCGCTCAGCGACCTGATCGCCGCGCGCGTGCTCGACCAGATCGCGCGCGTGCCGGGCGTCGGCAACACCCAGCTGTTCGGCGGCGAGTACGCCATGAACATCTGGCTCAACCCGGACAAGCTGCGCGGCTACGGGCTGTCGGCCAGCGAGGTGCTGCAGGCGGTGCGCGGCCAGAACGTGCAGTTCGCGGCCGGCCGCGTCGGCGCCGAGCCGTCGCCGGAAGGCACCGCGTTCACCGCCACGGTGACCGCGGAGGGGCGCTTCAGCACCGCCGAGGAATTCGGCGCGATCATCCTGCGCGCCAATCCCGACGGCAGCACCGTGCGCCTGCGCGATGTCGCGCGCGTGGAGAAGGGCGCGTCGGCGTACGGGTTCGACCTGCGCTGGAGCGGCACCCCCGCGGCCGGCTTCGCCGTGCAGCTGGCGCCGGGCGCGAACGCGCTGGGCGTGGCCGAGGCGGTACGCGCGCGCATGGAC
>DASWQG010000065.1:0-3015 GCA_036403775.1 Luteimonas sp. | reverse complement strand
CTGCGCGCCCTTGCCCGGCTTCATCTCGATGCAGTGCACGGTGGAGCCGACCGGGATGTTGCGCAGCGGCAGGGTGTTGCCGACCTTGATCGGGGCGTCGGAGCCCGCGATCACCTGCTCGCCGGCCTTCAGGCCCGTGGGCGCGATGATGTAGCGGCGCTCGCCGTCCACGTAGCACAGCAGCGCGATGTGCGCGGTGCGGTTGGGGTCGTACTCGATCCGCTCCACGCGCGCCGGGATGCCTTCCTTGTCGCGCTTGAAGTCGATGATGCGGTAGTGCTGCTTGTGCCCGCCGCCGATGTGCCGGGTGGTGATCCGGCCGTGGTGGTTGCGGCCGCCGGTCTTGCCCTGCTTCTCGAGCAGCGGCGCGTGCGGCGCGCCCTTGTGCAGGTCGGGCGTCACCACGCGGACCGCGCTGCGGCGGCCGGCGGAGGTGGGCTTGAAAGTCATCAATGCCATGGATTCGTTCCTCAGGCCTTGGCCATCACGTCGATCGACTGGCCGTCGGCCAGCTTCACGTAAGCCTTGCGCCAGTCGCCGCGGCGGCCCATGCGGTTGCGGAAGGCCTTGCCCTTGCCCTTCACGTTGACCACGTTGACGGCCTCGACGGTGACGTCGAACAGCTTCTCGATCGCGGCCTTGACGTCCGCCTTGGTGGCGGTGGTCGCGACCTCGAACACGTACTGGTTGGACACTTCCTGCAGGCGCGCGGTCTTCTCGGACACGCGCGGCGCACGGATCACGTCATAGAGCTTGGCGTCGTTCATGCCAGCCACTCCTCGATCTTCTTCACGGCGTCGGCGGTGATCACCACCGAATCGGCGCCGACGAGCGCGACCGGGTCCAGGCCCTGGACGTCGCGGACCTGCACGTAGGGCAGGTTGCGGGCCGACAGGAACAGGTTCTCGTTCGCGTCCTCGGTGACGATCAGCGGGCGCTGGCCGACGTTGAGGTCCTTGAGCGCCGCGACCATGCCCGAGGTCTTCGGGCCGTCGAGCTCGAAGCCCTCGACCACGGTGATCCGGCCCTGGCGGTTGAGCTCGGACAGGATCGAGGACATCGCCGCGCGGTACATCTTGCGGTTGACCTTCTGCGCGAAGCTGCGCGGCTTGGCCGCGAAGGTCACGCCGCCGCCGACGAAGATCGGCGCGGTGAGCGCGCCGTGGCGGGCGCCGCCGCCCTTCTGCTTCTTCGACTTCTTGGTCGTGCCGTTCACTTCCGAGCGCGTCTTCTGCGCCTTGGTGCCGGCCCGGCCCGCGTTGCGGTAGGCGACCACGACCTGGTGGACCAGGTCCTGGCTGAATTCACGGCCGAAGACCGCGTCGGAGACCGACAGCGACTTCCCGTTGTTGATGGCGAGTTCCATCGTCATCGTCTCCCTTAAACCTTGCTCGACGGACGGACGATCACGTCGCCGCCCGGCGCGCCCGGCACCGCGCCGCGCACGGCGATCAGGCCGCGCTCGGCGTCGACCTTGACCACCTGCAGGCGCTGCGTCGTCTGCTGGACCGCGCCCATGTGGCCGGCCATCTTCTTGCCCGGGAACACGCGGCCCGGGGTCTGGCGCTGGCCGATCGAGCCCGGGGCGCGATGCGACAGCGAGTTGCCGTGGGTGGCGTCGCCCATGCGGAAGTTCCAGCGCTTGATCGTGCCCTGGAAGCCCTTGCCCTTGGTCACGCCCTGGACGTCGACGATCTGGCCGGCCTCGAAGATGTCGGCCTTGATCTCGCCGCCGACCTCGAAGCCGCCGATCTGGTCGGCCTCCACACGCAGCTCCCACAGGCCGCGGCCCGCTTCCACCTTCGCCTTGGCGAGGTGGCCGGCTTCCGGCTTGTTGACCAGCGCGGCGCGCTTGGCGCCGACGGCGACCTGCACGGCGCTGTAGCCGTCGGTCTCGACCGTCTTGATCTGGGTGATTCGGTTCGGAGTCGCCTCGATCAGGGTCACCGGCACGGACTTGCCGTCCTCGGTGAACAGGCGGCTCATGCCGGCCTTGCGGCCGACGATGCCCAGCGAATGCTTCTTCGCGCTCATCGTGGTCGTCCTCAGGTCAGCTTGATCTGGACGTCGACGCCAGCCGCGAGCTCGAGCTTCATCAGCGCGTCCACGGTCTTGTCGTTGGGGTCGACGATGTCGAGCACGCGCTTGTGCGTGCGGGTCTCGTACTGGTCGCGCGCGTCCTTGTCGACGTGCGGCGAGGTCAGCACGGTGTAGCGCTCGATCTTCGTCGGCAGCGGGATCGGGCCGCGCACCTGCGCGCCGGTCCGCTTGGCCGTCTCGACGATCTCGCTGGCCGAGCGGTCGATCAGGCGATGATCGAAGGCCTTCAGCCGAATCCGGATCTTCTGGTCCGCCATGGGGAAATCCTCAGTCCAAAGAGCGAAGGGCCGGCGGCTGGGTGCGCCGGACCCCGGGAAATACCTGTCTTGAAGCCACTTGCGAAAACAAAGGCAGGCCGGTTGCCCGGCCCGCCAGGGGAGCGTGCATACGCGAAAACAGCCCCGTCACTGGTGCCCCGAACTATTTTTCGGGACGGACGGAGCGCTGCCGCGCGGCATTTCCCTGCCTGGCGAAAACGAGGGCCATCCTGGCCTCATTTCGCTGGTCCGGGCCCCCAGTAAGGCAGGGGCCGCGGTGAGTCGAACATTCTAGCGGGTTCCACGGGGCCTGTGCAAGCCCCGTGAACCCACCGGGGCTTACTTGATGATCTTCGCCACCACGCCGGCGCCGACGGTGCGGCCGCCCTCGCGGATCGCGAAGCGCAGGCCCTCGTCCATCGCCACCGGGTTGATCAGCGACACCACCATCTTCACGTTGTCGCCCGGCATCACCATCTCCGTGCCCTCCGGCAGCGTCACCGCGCCGGTGATGTCGGTGGTGCGGAAGTAGAACTGCGGGCGGTAGCCCTTGAAGAACGGCGTGTGGCGGCCGCCCTCGTCCTTGGACAGGACGTAGACCTCGGCCTCGAACTCGGTGTGCGGGGTGATCGAACCCGGCTTGGCCAGCACCTGGCCG
>DASWQG010000064.1:0-4281 GCA_036403775.1 Luteimonas sp. | reverse complement strand
CCGCCCCAGGCTGCGCAGCCACTCGCTGCGCGCGCGCTCGAGGAAAGCCAGGTACTGCGCGTGGTAGACCACGCCGCCGGCGTCGGTATCTTCCCAGTAAACCCGGAGCGGAAGGCTGAACACCGGTTAAGACCCGAACAGGTCCGGCGCGCCCGCCTTCGGCTTCAGGCCGAGGTGCCGGTAGGCCTTGGGCGTCGCCATGCGCCCGCGCGCGGTCCGCACCAGGTAACCCTGCTGGATCAGGTAGGGCTCGACCACGTCCTCGAGCGTGCCGCGCTCCTCGCTGAGCGCGGCCGCCAGCGATTCGACCCCGACCGGGCCACCGTCGAACGCCTCCACGATGGTGCGCAGCAGCCGGCGGTCCAGCTCGTCGAAACCCTCCGGATCGACCTTGAGCATCGCCATGGCCGCGTCGGCGACCGCGTCGTCGATGTGCCCGCCGGCGCGCACCTGGGCGTAGTCGCGCACGCGGCGCAGCAGGCGGTTGGCGATGCGCGGCGTGCCGCGCGCCCGGCGCGCGATCGCGCCGGCGCCCTCGGGCGAGCAGTCGATGCCCAGGATCAGCGCCGAGCGGCGCACGATCCGCGTCAGCTCCTCCGGCGTGTAGAACTCCAGCCGCTGGACGATGCCGAAGCGGTCGCGCAGCGGCGCGGTCAGCAGGCCCGCGCGGGTGGTGGCGCCGACCAGGGTGAACGGCGGCAGGTCCAGCTTGATCGAGCGGGCCGCGGGGCCCTCGCCGATCATGATGTCGATCTGGAAATCCTCCATCGCCGGATACAGCACTTCCTCGACGACGGGCGAGAGCCGGTGGATCTCGTCGATGAACAGCACGTCGTGCGGCTGCAGGTTGGTCAGCAGCGCGGCGAGGTCGCCGGCCTTCTCGATCACCGGCCCGGAGGTGACCCGCAGGCCGACCCCCAGCTCGTTGGCGATGACGTGGCTCAGCGTGGTCTTGCCCAGGCCGGGCGGCCCGAAGATCAGGACGTGGTCCATCGCCTCGCCGCGGCCGCGGGCGGCCTCGATGTAGATGCCCAGCTGCTCGCGGACCGGCTGCTGGCCCAGGTACTCGTCCAGCCGCTTCGGGCGGATCGTCGCCTCGATGGCGTCGTCCTCGCGGGTGGCGCCGGCGGCGACGAGGCGGTCCTGGGCGGTGTCTTCGGTCATGGCGCCATTATGGCGTCAGAGTTCCACCTGCGAACCAAGCTCGACCAGCCGGTTGCCGGGGATGCGGAAGAAGCCGGTGGCCGGCGCGGCGTTGCGGTGCATCACCGCGAACAGCTTGTCGCGCCAGAGCGGCATGCCGCCCCCCCTGCGCGCGACGATGGTCTCGCGGCTGGCGAAGTAGGTGGTGTCCATCGGGTCGAAATGGATGCCGCCGCGATCGCAGGAACGCATCAGCGCCAGTGGCACGTCCGGCGTTTCCATGAACCCGAAGCGCAGGATCACCCGGTAGAAGTCGTTGCCGATGGCGTCGATCCGCATCCGCCGGTCCTTCGGCGCGTACGGGACGTTCAGCGTCTCCACCGTCAGGAACACGTTGCGCTCGTGCAGCACCTTGTTGTGCTTGAGGTTGTGGAGGAGCGCTTGCGGCACCATGCCGCTGTGCGCGATCAGGAAGATGGCGGTCCCGGGAACGCGGACCGGCGGCGCGAGCATCAGGCCGGGCAGGAAGCTGTCGAGCTGGATGCCTTCGCTGCGGATGCGCTGGTACAGCAGCTCGCGGCCGCGACGCCAGGTGCGCAGGAGGGTGAACAACACGATGCCCAGCACCAGCGGGAACCAGGCGCCCTGCATGAGCTTGGCGCCGTTGGCGACGACGAAGGCGATGTCCCCGATGAAGAACAACACGCACAGCGGCAGCACGAACCAGCGCCAGCGCGGCCACAGGGCGAAGGCGACCAGCGACAGCAGGAGGGTGTCGATCAGCATCGTGCCGGACACGGAGATGCCGTACGCGGTCGCCAGGTTGGTGGAACTGCCGAAACTCACCACCAGCAGGATCACCACCACCGCCATCGCCCAGTTGACGCCGGGAATGTAGATCTGGCCGATCGCGTCACGCGAGGTGTGGCGGATGAGCATGCGCGGGATGTAGCCGAGCTGCATCGCCTGGCGGGTGACCGAGAACGCGCCGGTGATGACCGCCTGGGAGGCGATCACGGTGGCGGCCGTCGCCAGCAGGATCATGGGCAGGCGCCCCCAGTCGGGCACGCCGATGTAGAACGGGTTGCGGATGGCCGTCGGGTCCTCCAGCACCAGCGCGCCCTGCCCCAGGTAGTTGAGCATCAGCGAGGGGAGCACGAACCAGTACCAGGCCAGTCGCACGGGGCGCGCACCGAAGTGGCCCATGTCGGTGTAGATCGCCTCGCCGCCGGTGACCGCCAGCACGACCGCGCCGAGGATGAAGATCCCGTGCCAGCCGTGGGTCGCGAAGAACTGCATCGCCCACCAGGGATTGATCGCATGCAGGACTTCCGGCTCGTGGGTGATGTTCAGCACGCCGAGGACCGCCAGCGCGAGGAACCACGTCGCCGTGATCGGCCCGAACACGCGGCCCACCTTGTGCGTGCCGAAGCGCTGGGTCGCGAACAGGCCCAGCAGCACGATCACCGTGAGCGGCACCACCCATCGATCCAGCGATGGCGCCACCACCTCCAGGCCCTCCAGCGCCGAGAGCACGGAAATGGCGGGCGTGATCACGCCGTCGCCGAAGAACAGCGCTGCGCCGAACACGCCGAGGATGCCGACCACGTAGGCGGCGCGCGAGCCCTTGGCGAGGGTGCGCTGGGCCAGCGCCATCAGCGCCATGATGCCGCCCTCGCCCTCGTTGTCGGCGCGCATGACGATGGTGACGTACTTCACCGTCACCACCAGCATCAGCGCCCAGAACACCAGGGAGAGGATCCCGATGATCGTGTCGTGGTTCGCCGTCAGCCCGTAGTGCGGGCTGAACGCCTCCTTCAACGTGTACAGCGGACTCGTGCCGATGTCGCCGAAGACGACGCCGATGGCGCCGAGGATCAGGCCTGCGAGCCCGGTCCTGCCGTGCCCCTGCGCGCGTTTGTCGTGGTTGGGCATGGGTTCCCTTGGTCGACCCGGCTCAGCGGAGCGCGGACTGTAGCGCCTTGCGGATGATGGCGGCGGAGTCGTCGCCGGCGGCCGCGGCGTCGCGGGCCATGCGCGCGGCCTCGGCGGGATTGTAGCCCAGTTGCTGCAGGGCCGCCACGGCCTCGGACTGGGCGTCGCCGGCGCCGCCGGCGAGCGGGCCGCCTCCAGTCCCGAAATCCGCCGCGCGGTCGCGCAGTTCCACGACCATGCGCTCGGCGGTCTTCTTGCCGATGCCCGGGATGCGGGTCAGCGCGGCCACGTCGGAGGCCTGCACCAGCCGCGCGAACTCCTCGACGCTGGCGCCGGACAGCACCGCGAGCGCGATCTTCGCGCCGATGCCGGAGACCTTCTGCACGTCGCGGAACAGCCGCCGCTCGCCCTCGCGCAGGAAACCGTACAGCGAGACGCTGTCCTCCTTCTGCGCGTAATGGGTGAACAGCGCGACCTCGCGCCCGACCTCGGGCAGGTCGTAGAAGGTGCTCATCGGCGCCTCCAGCTCGTAGCCGACGCCGTTGACGTCCACTACCAGCCAGGGCGGCTGCTTGTGCACCAGGATGCCCTTGAGCCTGCCGATCATGCCGATGCTCCCGCGTGGATGCCGCTCATGCGCCGCGCCTGCGCAGCTGCGCCGTGCTGATGCCGGTGCGCCCCGCGGTCGCGCTCATGTGCGCGTGGGTGAGCGCCACGGCGAGCGCGTCGGCCGCGTCCGCCTGCAGCCGGGCGTCTGCGGCGAGGTTCAACAGCAGCCGCACCATGTGCTGCACCTGCGCCTTGTCGGCGGCGCCGCGCCCGACCAGGGACTGCTTGATCAGCCGCGGGGCGTATTCGCTCACCGGCAGCTTGCGCCGCACCACCGTCGCCAGCGCCGCGCCACGGGCATGGCCGAGCTTGAGCGCGGAGGTCGCCGACTTGTCCATGAACACCGTCTCGATCGCCACCTGCTGCGGCTGCCATTCGTCCAGCAGCGCGTCCAGCCCCTCGCAAAGCAAGCCCAGCCGCGATGGGAAGTCGGCGGCGTCCAGCAGCACCAGTGCCTGCGCGTGGACGTAGCGGCAGCGGCCGGCGTCGTCGACGTCGACCACGCCGATGCCGGTCCGCTGCGAACCCGGGTCGATGCCGAGGATGCGGATCACGTCGCCAGCTTACGCGTAAGCGGCGTCGCCGAGGTCGGCA
>DASWQG010000063.1:0-2224 GCA_036403775.1 Luteimonas sp. | reverse complement strand
CGCTCGCCGGGATCCGCCGAGGCCTGCTTCACCGACACGCTGGTCGAGCCGAATGCGACGACGCGCGCCGAGCGCACCGGTGCCACTTCGCTCCACTGCGCGAAGTGGTCCAGGGGACCACAGCTGAAGATCGCCTCGACTTCGGCCGGAAGGCCTTCGCAGCGCGCGAGGTCGCCGCGCAGCCAGCGCAGGCCGGGTGCATCGGCGTGCGGCTCCCGCGACACCGCCACCACCTCCCATCCGGCCTGCCGCAGGCGCGGCAACAGCGCGGCCCCGATCTGGCCGCTGCCGCCGAACACCAACGCGCGCATCCTTCAGCCCCGGTCGTTGCCGCGCGGCGGCAGCACCGCGCGCAACCAGGCCATCCCCAGGAGCGACGCCACCAGCGACGCCGCGAGGATGCCCAGCACGGACTCCTCGTAATGCGGCGAGACGTAGGCCAGCGAAGCGATGAACAGGCTCATGGTGAAGCCGATGCCGCAGAGCAGGCCCATGCCAACCATCGCCCGCGTGTCCATCCCGTCCGGCCAGCGCACGCGGCCGCTGGCGCGCATCGCCAGCGCAGCCAGGGTGATCCCGATGGGCTTGCCCAGCACCAGGCCGAGGAAGATGCCGAGCGGCAACGCGGCGAAAGCATCCTGCAGGCGGAAATCGCCCAGCGACAGCCCGGCGTTGGCGAAGGCGAACAGCGGCAGGATCGCGTAGGCGACCCACGGGTGCAGCGCGCGCTCGAGCGACTCCAGCGGCGAATGCTCGATCTCGTCCGGGATGGTGTTGCGCCGCGAGACGTGCGGGATCGCGAGGCCGGTGACGACGCCGGCCAGCGTCGCGTGCACGCCGGACTTGAGCATGAACACCCACAGGGCGACGCCGAGCAGCAGGTAGGGCGTCAGCGCGGTGACGCCCTTGCGGTTGAGCAGCACCAGCCCGAGCAGCATCGCCCCGGCCCAGCCCAGCGCGACCCAGGACAGGCCGTGCGAATAGAACAGCGCGATGATCAGGATCGCGATCAGGTCGTCGACCACGGCGATCGTGGACAGCAGCAGCTTCATGCCGGCCGGCACGCGCGAGCCGAGCAGCGAGAGCACGCCGAGCGCGAACGCGATGTCGGTGGCCGTGGGCACGGCCCAGCCGCGCATCGAGGTGGCGTCGCCATGGTTCAGGGCGACGAACAGCAGCGCCGGCACCGCCACGCCCGCCGCCGCGCAGACCATCGGCAGCAGCAACCGGTCCAGGCCGGCCAACTGCCCGGTCAGCGACTCGCGCTTGATCTCCAGGGACACCAGCAGGAAGAACACCGCCATCAGGCCGTCGTTGATCCACAGCAGCCAGGGCTTGGCGATGCGCAGCTCGCCGAACACCACCGCGACCGGCATCTCGCGGAAGCCGTCGTAGAACTCCTCCAGCGGGGAGTTGGCGAACAGCAGCGCCAGCGCGGCGGCGCCGATCAGCAGGATGCCGCCGGCGGCCTCCAGCCGCAGGAAATCCGCCAGCGCGCCAAGGGCGCGCTGCGGGAAGGAGGGCGGGCTCTCGTGGTTCGGCGCGGCCATTGCGCCAGTCTATCGCAGGCTCAGGCGCAGCCCTCGATGTAGTCCACCTGCGGCACAACGCCGGCGCGCCAGCTCGTGACCCGGCCGGCCGCGTCGGTCTCGAACACAAGCCAGCCGCTGCCCTCGCTGGCCGGCACGCGCAGGTACTGGCCGCCTTCCACGTACTTGTGGGGACGCGCCTCGACGCGTCCGGGATACAGCGCGCGGATCTCGTCGCCGGTCAAGCCGACCTTGCCGCCGCCCGGCGCCACCATGTCGGCATTGCCGACGTCGTAGCGCACGAACCTGCCGTTTTCGATCATCAGCGCGAAATGCGCGGTGGGATTTTCGTCGTCGGGTTGCAGGTAATGGCACACCTCGCCGGCGCCGTCGTTGCGCAAGGTCCCGTCCCACGCCTCGAGCACTTCCGCCTCGGTCATGCCGAAGCGGACCGGCCCGTACCCGTCGAAGCGGGTGGGCCGGGTCACCGCGCCAGCGTCCGCCGGGACCTCCTCCGGACGCGGCAGCGCGGGTGCGTCGGCGGGCGGCGGCGCGTCGCCCGGAGTGGCAGCCGGTGGTGGCGCGTTCGCGCCATCGTTGGCGGGCGCGCCGTCGCGCGGCGCATCGCAGGCCGCCAGCGCGGCCAGCATCAACAACGGGATCAGGTGTCTGCGTTCCATCGCCCCAGCCTGCCG
>DASWQG010000062.1:0-7316 GCA_036403775.1 Luteimonas sp. | reverse complement strand
CGTGCCCGAGGTGATGGCCGCCGCCGCGAAACACAACGTCGGGCACGGCGCGCAGATCATCGACATCAACATGGGCTGCCCGGCGAAGAAGGTCTGCAACGCCTGGGCCGGTTCGGCGCTGATGCGCGACGAGGCGCTGGTGGCGCGCATCCTCGAGGCGGTCGTCGCGGCGGTGGACGTGCCGGTGACGCTGAAGATCCGCACCGGCTGGGACGCCGCGCACCGCAATGCGCCGGCGATCGCCCGCATCGCGTGGGAATCGGGGATCGCCGCGCTGGCGGTCCATGGCCGCAGCCGCGAGCAGCATTACCGGGGCGAGGCCGAATACGAGACCATCGCCGCGATCAAGGTGGCCTCGCCGATCCCGGTCGTCGCCAACGGCGACATCGACTCGCCGCGCAAGGCGGCGCAGGTCCTGCGCGACACCGGCGCCGACGCGGTGATGGTCGGTCGCGCGGCGCAGGGACGGCCCTGGATCTTCCGCGAAATCGCGCATTACCTGGCCACCGGCGAACTCCTTCCCGAACCGGGGCCGGCCGAGGTGCGCGACCTCCTGCTCGGCCACCTGCAGGCGCTGCATGCCTTCCACGGCGAGGAAGCGGGCGTGCGCATCGCGCGCAAGCACCTGGGCTGGTACGCGAAGGACCGCCCCGAGAACGCCGCCTTCCGGGCCGTGGCCAACCAGGCCCAGGCCGCGGAAGCGCAACTGCAACTCACGCGCGACTATTTCGACGCACTCGCGGCCGGCGTGCGCCCGGAACTGCGCGCGGCCGCCTGACCGGGCACCGTTGACGGCGCCCGGGCGCCCCGCTCCTACAATGGGATGGGCCGGGCGTGTATCATGGCCGCCCATCCTTTCATCCGCATTGAAGGATATGTCCCAGCGGCATGTCCCCGGAGCCCGCCCGATGAGCCACTCCCCCTACCTGTTCACCTCCGAATCGGTCTCCGAGGGCCATCCGGACAAGGTCGCCGACCAGATCTCCGACGCCGTGCTGGACGCGATCCTGTCGCAGGACAAGCGCGCGCGCGTGGCCTGCGAGACCATGGTCAAGACCGGCGTGGCGATCGTCGCCGGCGAGATCACCACCTCCGCGTGGATCGACCTCGAGGCGCTGACCCGCAAGGTGATCCTGGACATCGGCTACGACTCCAGCGAGGTCGGCTTCGACGGCGCCACCTGCGGCGTGCTGAACCTGATCGGCAAGCAGTCGCCCGACATCAACCAGGGCGTGGACCGGAAGAAGCCCGAGGAACAGGGCGCCGGCGACCAGGGCCTGATGTTCGGCTACGCCACCAACGAGACCGACAGCTACATGCCGGCGGCGATCCACCTCTCGCACCGCCTGGTCGAGCAGCAGGCGACGGTGCGCAAGCGCCGCAACTCGCCGCTGCCGTGGCTGCGCCCCGACGCGAAGTCCCAGGTGACGCTGCGCTACGAGAACGGCAAGGCCGTCGCGATCGACGCCGTGGTGCTGTCGACGCAGCACGACCCGGGCGTGAAGCAGAAGGACCTGGTCGAGGCCGTGCGCGAGACGATCCTCAAGCCGGTGCTGCCCGCCAAGTGGCTGCACAAGGGCACCAAGTACCACATCAATCCCACCGGCAAGTTCGTGATCGGCGGCCCGGTCGGCGACTGCGGCCTGACCGGCCGCAAGATCATCGTCGACACCTACGGCGGCTGGGCCCGCCACGGCGGCGGCGCGTTCTCCGGCAAGGACCCGTCCAAGGTCGACCGTTCGGCCGCCTATGCCGCGCGCTACGTCGCCAAGAATGTGGTCGCCGCGGGCCTGGCCGACCGCTGCGAGGTTCAGGTCAGCTACGCCATCGGCGTGGCCGAGCCGACCTCGATCTCGGTCACCACCTTCGGCACCGGCAAGGTCGGCGACGACGTGATCGAGAAGCTGATCCGCCGCCATTTCGACCTGCGCCCCTACGGCATCATCCAGATGCTCGACCTGATCCACCCGATGTACCAGGCCACCGCCGCCTACGGCCACTTCGGCCGCAAGCCGGAGGCGATCGAGTACGTGGACGCGGCCGGCAAGAAGCAGAAGGCCACCAGCTTCTCCTGGGAGAAGACCGACAAGGCCGAGGAACTTCGCAAGGCCGCGAAGCTGAAGTAACCGCGAATCCACCTCGTGGGCGCGGCGCAAGCCACGCCCCGCGAATCCGGCCCGCCGAGGGGCGCTGCGACCGTCGAACAGGACGGCCAGGCTCGGCGGGACGCAGCAACAACGGCGCCCGTTGAATCCATCCGACGGAGCAAGCCATGAACGCGCAACGCAAGACCTTCTCGACCGAGGGCGACTACAAGGTCGCCGACATCTCCCTGGCCGACTGGGGCCGCAAGGAGATCGACATCGCCGAGCACGAGATGCCCGGCCTGATGTCCATCCGCCGCAAGCACGCCGCCGCGCAGCCGCTCAAGGGCGTGCGCGTCACCGGCTCGCTGCACATGACCATCCAGACCGCGGTGCTGATCGAGACGCTGAAGGACATCGGCGCCGACGTGCGCTGGGCCTCGTGCAACATCTTCTCGACCCAGGACCACGCCGCCGCGGCGATTGCCGCCAGCTGCACGCCGGTGTTCGCCTGGAAGGGCGAGTCGCTGGAGGAATACTGGGACTGCACCCTGGCCGCGCTGACCTTCACCCTGCCCGACGGCACCCTGACCGGCCCGGAACTGGTGGTGGACGACGGCGGCGACGTCACCCTGCTGATCCACAAGGGCTACGAGCTCGAGCAGGGCGACGACGCCTGGGTGAACAGCGCCTCGGGCAGCCACGAGGAGCAGGTGATCAAGGACCTGCTCAAGCGCGTGGCCATGGAGCGCCCCGGCTACTGGACCCGCGTGGTCAAGGACTGGAAGGGCGTCTCCGAGGAAACCACCACCGGCGTGCACCGCCTCTACCAGCTGGCCGAGCAGGGCAAGCTGCTGGTGCCGGCGATCAACGTCAACGACTCGGTCACCAAGAGCAAGTTCGACAACCTGTACGGCTGCCGCGAGTCGCTGGCCGATGGCCTCAAGCGCGCGATGGACGTGATGCTGGCCGGCAAGGTCGCGGTGGTCTGCGGCTACGGCGACGTCGGCAAGGGTTCGGCGCATTCGCTGCGCGCCTACGGTGCCCGCGTCGTCGTCACCGAGATCGACCCGATCTGCGCCCTGCAGGCGGCGATGGAGGGCTTCGAGGTCGCGACGATCGAGGACACCCTCGGCCGCGCCGACATCTACGTCACCACGACCGGCAACAAGGACGTCATCCGCCTGGAGCACATGCAGGCGATGAAGGACCAGGCCATCGTCTGCAACATCGGCCATTTCGACAACGAGATCCAGGTCGACGCGCTGAACGCCTCCGGCGCGCAGCGGATCAACATCAAGCCGCAGGTGGACAAGTACGTCGTCGCGCCGGGCCGCGAGATCTTCCTGCTCGCCGAGGGCCGCCTGGTGAACCTGGGCTGCGCCACCGGCCACCCGAGCTTCGTGATGTCGAACTCGTTCTCCAACCAGACCCTGGCGCAGATCGACCTGTGGCAGCACAGGGCGGAATACGAGCGCACCGTGTACCGCCTGCCCAAGCACCTGGACGAGGAGGTCGCGCGCCTCCACCTGGAGAAGATCGGGGTGAAGCTGACCCGGCTGACGCAGGAACAGGCCGATTACCTCGGCGTGTCCGTCGACGGGCCGTACAAGGCGGAGCACTACCGCTACTGACCCGCGGCACGACTGGGGAACCCGCATGGCCGTCCGCGTCCCGATCTCCTTCGAGTTCTACCCGCCGAAGACCGACGAGCAGCGCGCGCTGCTCGACCGGTCGGCGGCAAAGCTGCGGGCGGAGGCGCCCGAGTACGTCTCGTGCACCTTCGGCGCCGGCGGCTCGACCCTCTCCTACACGCCCGAAACGGTGCAGCGCCTGCGCGAGAAGCACCGGCTGGACGCCGCCCCGCACCTGAGCTGCATGGGCGGCAGCCGCGAGGAGATCCGGCAACTGCTCAAGCTGTACCGCGCGATGGGGTGCAGGCGCCTCGTCGCGCTCCGCGGCGACCTGCCTTCGGGCATGGCGCGCATGGGCGACCTGCGCCACGCCACCGACCTCGTCGCGTTCATCCGGGCCGAGCACGGCGACTGGTTCCACATCGAGGTCGGGTGCTATCCCGAGTGCCACCCGCAGGCGGAAGACGCGCTTGCCGACCTCCGGCATTTCAAGGCCAAGGTGGACGCCGGGGCCGACGGGGCGATCACCCAGTACTTCTTCAACGCCGACGCCTATTTCCGCTTCGTCGACGACGCGCGCAAGCTCGGCGTGCAGGTGCCGATCGTGCCGGGCATCATGCCGATCTCCAACTTCGCGCAATTGCGGCGCTTCTCCGAGGCCTGCGGCGCCGAGATCCCGCGCTGGATCGGCAAGCGCATGCAGGCCTACGGCGACGACGCCGATTCGATCCGTGCGTTCGCCGCGGAGTTCGTCGCGGCCATGTGCGCCCGGCTGCTGGACGGCGGCGCGCCAGCGCTGCATTTCTACACGCTCAACCTGTCGAAACCGACCCTGAACGTGTTGCGCAACCTGCGCTGAATTCAGCGCAAGGCAAGTTCCACGCGGAATTTTCGCCGCGTCGTTGACGCGACGGCACCGAGCATGCGGGCAACCCGACATCCGGTACCGTCCCATGCGCCGCCTTCCGCTCCTCGCCGCTGCCCTGACCGCCGCCTTGGCCTCCGTGCCGGCGCCCTCGCCCGTGCACGCCACGATCCTGCAGAAATGCCAATCCGCCGACGGCACGATCGGCTACACCGACGGAAACTGCGCGGTGTTCGGCGACGATTCGGTGGCGATCTCCAGCCGGGTGATCGACGGGGTGCCAGGTGACGCGGCGCGGTCCGCCGGGTATCCGGTGATGGACGCCCGCGACCTCGCAATCAGCGCCATTGTGCCGGGGCGGCGCTCCCCGGCCGATGGCTGCGCGCGCACGCCCACCCAGCTGGCAATGGACCTGCGCGCCTCGCTGGCCCTGGGTGACGTCAACCGGGTCGCAGAAAGCTACGACTGGGCCGGAATGTCGAACGAGGCCGGCCAGCGCACGCTCGACCGCCTGCAGCAGCTGGTCGACCGCCCGGTGCTCGACAGCCGCTACCTGGCCGCCAGCTACGGCATGGCCGGCGCGATGTACGCGTCCTCCGCGGGCGTGCCGTCGCCGGGCGCGGGCACGCTGCAGCTGATCGTCGGGGGGGATGACGGCCCGGGCGCGCGCACCATCCACTTCGACGTCCACCAAGTCGCCGGCTGCTATTTCGTCTCGTTCTGAGACGCGTCGTCGCGACGCGGGCTGCTACCCTGCGCCGATGGCCCGCCTGTCCCGCGCCATCGCCATCGCCGCCCTCGCGGCCGCCGCCGCGTGGCACGCGCCACGGGCCGCCGCCGCGCAGGTCAACACCTGCGCCTATGCGGACGGCAGCCTCGTCTACACCGACAAGGCCTGCGCCACCGTCGGTGCGCAACCGGCGGCCGACGATGGCCGCCCGCGCATCACCGCGCGTTACCGCAATGCCTGCGTGCGCGATTTCCCCGCCCTGCTGATCGAGCTGTCCACCGCGATCGAGGTCGGCGACGTCAACCAGCTGGCCGCCTTCTACCAGTGGACCGGGCTGTCCACCCGCGCCGGCTACGACATCATGGCGCGGCTGGAAACCATCGCCGGGCGCCCGCTGGTGGATATCGTGCCGCTGTACGCCACGCCCGAGCCCGTCGCCGGCTCCCTGTACTACCCGCCGCTGGACGCGGAGGCGCATCGCCCGGTGGGCGTGCGCATCGAGCAGACCCTGGACAACGGCACCACGCCGGCGTCGACGACGCTGCGCCTGGCACGGGAGGCGGGGTGCTGGTGGGTCCGCCTGTGAAGGGCGCAAAATAGGCGCTTTCCCGCCCCACGGGGCCTGGAGCAGCGCGATGCAGCAGTACCCGGAGTGGATCTGGCACAACGGCACGATCAAGCCCTGGGCGCAGGCCACCACCCACGTGATGTCGCACGCGTTGCACTACGGCTCGTCGGTGTTCGAGGGCATCCGCAGCTATGAAACGCCGGACGGCCCCGCGATCTTCCGGCTGGGCGACCACACCCGCCGCCTGTTCGCCTCGGCGCGCATCTACGAGATGGACATCCCCTACACGCCGGCGGAGATCGACGCGGCCTGCCGCGAGGTGCTCCAGCGCAACGGCCTGTCGCGCGGCTACCTGCGCCCGGTGGCCTGGCGCGGCCTGGGCGGCTTCGGGTTGTCGGCGCAGACCCCCATCGACGTCGCGGTGGCGGCGTGGGCGATGGGCGCCTACCTCGGCGAAGGCGTGCTCGAGGACGGCATCGACGCCTGCGTCTCGAGCTGGCAACGCTTCGCCCCCAACACCATTCCCGCCGGGGCCAAGGCCGGCGGCAACTACCTGTCCGGGCAGCTGGTCGCCCGCGAGGCGCGGCGCCTGGGCTTCGGCGAAGGCATCGCGCTCGCCTCCACCGGCCTGCTCAGCGAGGGCGCAGGCGAGAACCTGTTCCTCGTGTTCAACGGGGCGCTCCACACCACCCCGGTCAGCGCGGCGCTGCTCAACGGCATCACCCGCGATTCGATCATGACCCTGGCGCGCGACGCCGGGATCGCCGTGGTCGAGCGGGACCTGCCGCGCGAATACCTCTACCTGTGCGACGAGCTGTTCATGTGCGGCACCGCCGCGGAGATCACGCCGATCCGCTCGGTCGACGGACGCCAGGTCGGGGCCGGCAAGGCCGGCCCGGTCACGCGCCGCCTGCAGGAGCTGTTTTTCGGGCTGTTCACGGGCAAGACGCCCGACCGTTACGGCTGGCTCGATCCGGTCTAGGCCCGACCATCGTCGGCTCGCATGCGGTCAGCCGACTGCGGGTCGGCCCTACGCGAAGGTCAGCGTCGCCACCACGCCGCGCTGCTCGCCCGGGACCACGCGCACGTTCCAGCCATAGAGGTCGCACAGGCGGCGGACGATCGACAGCCCGATGCCGCCGCCCTGCGAATGCTCGGCGTGGTTGCCGCGGTAGCCCCGCTCGAACAGGCGCGCCGCCTCTTCGCGGGTGAGCCCGGGCCCGGAGTCGACGACGTCGACCGCGTCGGGGCGCAGGCGCACGACCACCTCGCCGATCGAGGTGTACTTCACCGCGTTGCCGATCAGGTTGCCCAGCGCCACGACCACCGCCGCCGCCGGCGCGTCCACGACCAGTCCCGGCTCGCCTTCCAGGCGCAGTTCCAGCGCCTTGCCGCCCAGCTGCGCGCGATGGGCGTCGAGCAGCTGCTCGGCGAT
>DASWQG010000061.1:0-9200 GCA_036403775.1 Luteimonas sp. | reverse complement strand
CAGCCGGCGTCGGCGTCACGCGAGCGGCCTTTACACATGCCTTTCCGGCGGGTGCACGCCGACGCAGGAGGCTGTGCGCCGTGTTCCCCAACGGAGTCCCGCGATGAGACTGCTTGCGCCATTGCCGGCGCCCGCCCTGTCCCTGGTCGACATCCACGGCCAGCAGATCTCGATCGGAGGCCGTGGCCGGCGCACGCTTCTGTCGTTCTTCCGCGACGCCGCCTGTCCCTTCTGCAACTTCCGCATCTTCGAACTGACCCACCACCACCAGGCCCTGTCCGCGCTGGGCTTGGACGTGGTCGCCGTGTTCGGTTCGAGCCGGGAGGATGTGTTGCGCTTCGTCGCACGGCATCCGCGGCCTTTCCGCATCGCCGCCGACCCGGAGGGCGCGACCCATGCTCGCTACGGGATCGAGCGCTCGCTGTGGCGCAAGCTCAAGGCGATCGCCACGCGCGTGCCGACGCTGCTCAAGGGCCTGCGCATCGTCGGCTGGGCCGGGCTGGACACCAACAACCTGATGCCGGCCGACTTCCTGATCGACGAGGATGGACGCATCGTCGAGGCGTGGTACGGCAACGATGCGGGTGACCGCATCCCGCTGGAGCGCGTGGAACTGGTCCTTGCCCGGGGATTGATCGAGCGCGGCGACCCGTTCCCAGGTCGCGCCCACGCCGCCTGACCCGGCGGGGCGTGAAGGCGCGTCGACGCGCCGCCCGCGTGGCTCCGGCTAGACTCGGGGGCCCAGGGGAGCAGGTCGTCACGCATGGTGGGCAGGGGAAACAGGGGCAACCGGAACTTGCCTGGGGCACTGGCCTGCGCCGTGCTGCTGGCCCTGGGCCTCGCGACGTCCGGATCGGCGATGGCGAGCGCCGGGCCGCCGGTCGACCAGGATCTCGCGCGCCTGGCGCGCATGAGCCTGGAGGAACTGATGAACACCGAGGTGGTGTCGGTGGCCGGCACGCCTCGCCCGCGCATGGCGACGCCGGCGGCCCTCACGGTCATCACCGCCGAGGACATCCGCCGCAGCGGCCACCGCAACCTCGTCGAGGCGCTGCGCCTGGTGCCCAACATGTACGTGGCGCGGATCAACTCGGGCAGCTGGATCGCGGGCGCGCGGGGACTGACCGGCTCCTCGCTCACCGCGACCCGCTACCTGGTGCTGGTCGACGGCCGGCTGGTGCACGACCCGCTGGTGTCCTCCACCTTCTGGGACACCGTGGACGTGCCGCTGCCCGACGTGGACCGCATCGAAGTGGTGCGTGGGCCGGGGGCCACGCTGTGGGGCGTCAACGCCATGAACGGCGTGGTCAACATCATCACCAGGCGGGCCGCGGACACCCAGGGCACGCTGGTCCAGGCTGGCGCCGGCAGCAACGGCGAGGCCGGCCTCCTGGTCCGCCATGGGGGAACCACCGGTCGCGGCACCAGCTGGCGCGCCTGGGCGAAGCACGACCGCCATGGCGACTTCGAGACCGCCGAGGGCGCGTCCATCGTGGACGCCTGGTCGACCCTTCGCGCCGGCTTCCGCGTCGACGGTGCGCTCGCGGGCGACACCCGGTACACGCTTCAGGGCGACGCCTACACGCATCCGAAGGCGATGGAGTCCGTGTTGCTGCCGGTGCCGGGCGAGCATGCCCAGACGATGCGCGTCACCCGCGACACCACGGTCGACGGCGGCAACCTGCTGTTCCGCGCGACCCGCGGCCTGGAGGGCGTGGAAGGCTGGATGTTGCGCGCGTACTACGACCGCACCCATCGCGACAATGCCCGCTTCGAAGTGCGCCGCGACACGGTGGACCTCGAATACCGGCGCTGGATGCAGTGGTCCCCGCGCAATTCGCTGATCTGGGGCGTGCAGTACGACCACACCCGGGACGAGGTCTCCGATTCGACCGTCCTGTTCTTCGATCCTGCCGGGCGCGCCTGGAACACGCTCAACGGCTTCGTCCAGAACACCACCGAGCTGCGCGAGGATTCGCTGTTCCTGATGCTCGGCAGCAAGTTCACCGAGCACGACTTCGTCGGCTTCCAGGTCCAGCCCAGCGCCAGGCTGTGGTGGACGCCCGGGGAAGACCAGACCTGGTGGATCGCGGTGTCGCGGCCGGTGCGCGTGCCTTCCCGCTTCGAGGAGAACGGGACGCTGGTGTTCGGCTACGTCGACCTGGGGGTGCTCGCGAACGGCCAGGCGAACGGCGTGGTGGTGCCGCTGGCGCTGTCCGGGCGCGAGGACCTGAAGCCGGAACGGCTGGTCGCGTGGGAACTGGGGCATCGCATGCGGCTGGGCGGACGCTGGGTGGTGGATACGACGCTGTTCCACAACGACTACCGACGCCTGATCGGGGTGCCGCCGGGGATCTTCGGCAGCTTCACCGACGCCGGCTCCGGCGCGACGTGGGGCGGTTCGGTCGCGGTCACCGCACGGCTCACCGACCGCTGGCGGGTGGAGGGCAGCTACAGCGCGCTGCGCACCCGCATCGACGGCCCGATCTACCAGTACGAGGAAACCGGGACGCCGGAAACGCTGGCGCAGCTCCGTTCCTACCTCGACCTCACCGAGGACCTCGAGCTCAACGCGGCCTACTACCACGTCGGCGCGGTGCCGTTCACCGGGATTCCCTCGTACCGGCGCGCGGACATGGGCGTGGCATGGCGCCCGCGCGACGGCGTCGAGTTGTCGCTGTGGGGGCAGAACCTGCTCGACGCGGGGCATGCGGAAGCCAGTGGCGCACTCGTGCCGCGCGGCGTCTACGCCCAGGTGGCGCTGGACCTTGGCCGCTGACGGCGCCACGCCCGGAGTGCCCGCGCCGCGGGCCTGGCTGCGCGGCGCCGCGTGGCTGCTCGGGCTCGCGCTGGGCGCCCCCCTGCTGGCGCAGCCGATCGGCGATCGCGAAATGCAGGTCGAGGCGGCGTTCCTGGTCAATTTCGTGCGCTACGCGGAGTGGCCGGCGCATCGCTTCGCGGATCCGGACGCGCCGTACGTGATCGCCGTGGTCGATGGCGGCGCGGGCACGGCGACCGACACCATCGCCGCGATCGCGCGCGCCGCGGGCCCGATCCAGGGCCGGCGGATCGAGGTGCGGGCAGTGGACCTCACGGGGCGGAAGGGCAGCGAGCAGCGCAAGGCCGCATTGGCCCGCCTGCGCGCCAGCCACCTCGCGTTCCTTCCTTCGACTTCACCCGCCAGCACCGCCGAATTCCTCGCGGCGCTCGAGGGTTCGCCGGTCCTGACCGTGGGTGACGCCAAGGGCTTCGTTGCCGCCGGCGGCATGCTGGGTCTCGTGCGCTCGGGACCGCGAGTGGCCTTCGAGGCCAATCCCGAGGCCATCCAGGCGGGCGGGTTGGGGTTGAGCGCCAAGGTGCTGAAGCTGGCGCGGATCCGCCAGGGGCGCCCATGACGTTCTCGCTGCCGCGCTTCCGCACGTTCCAGGACAAGGTCAGCTGGCTGGTGACGGCGACCTCGGCGCTGGCCATCGTGTCGGTGGCGTTCGTGCTGGCCGGCGCCCACCACGTGTCGCTGAGGCAGGCGACCTTCGAGGGACTCGAGGCGCAGACGCGCATCGCCGCCCTCAACAGCGGCGCGCCGCTGGTGTTCGGCGACCGCGCCACCGCCGCGGAAGTGCTGGAAGCCTTCCGCGGATTGCCCGGCGTGGACAGCGCGACCCTGTATACGCTCGACGGCATCGCATTCGCCCGCTACCGCCGCCAGGCCGGCGGCGGCGACGCCGGCGGCATCCCGCCGCTGGGCTTCACCGCCCGCGACGGCCGCGTCGCGTCGGTGATCCCGGTAGAGGAGAAGGGGCAGGTGCTGGGCCGGCTTCAGGTCGTCTACGACCTGTCGGGACTGCGCCGGCAGTTGTGGGAAAGCGCGCTGATCACCGCGCTGGTGTCGCTGCTCGCGATCGCGCTGGCATGGCTCGCGTCGCGGTACCTCGCGGCGCTGGTGACGCGGCCGGTGGCGATGCTCACGCGGACCGCCAGGCGGGTGTCGGACAGCCGGAATTACGCGTTGCGGGCGCCGGTGACCCGCGGCGACGACGAGATCGGCGACTTCACGGTGACGTTCAACGAGATGCTTGCGCAGATCGAGCGGCAGGACCTCGACCTGAAGGCGTCGCGCGAGGAAGCACAGGCGGCCAGCCGGATGAAGGACGAGTTCCTCGCCACGCTCTCCCACGAGCTGCGCACGCCGATGACGCCGATCCTGGGCTGGGCGCAGATCCTGCGCCGCATCGCCGGCGACGACGCGAAGATCGTGCAGGCGGCGGAAGTGATCGAGCGCAACGCGCTGGTGCAGACGCGCATCGTCGACGACCTGCTGGACATGAGCCGGATCGTGTCCGGGAAGATCCGCCTGGAGATCCGCGAATACGACCTGGGAGAGGTCGTCGACGCGGCGGTGGAGGCGGTGCGGGCGGCGGCGGAGGCCCGCGGCATCCTGCTCGAAACGTGCGTGGACGACGGGGTCCCGCCTCTGCGCGGGGACCCGCAGCGGATCCAGCAGGTGGTCTGGAACCTGCTGTCGAACGCGATCAAGTTCACCGGCGAAGGCGGCACCGTGCGCCTGGAGGCGCACTGCGAGCAATCGAGGGTGCGGGTGCAAGTCAGCGACACCGGGTCGGGCATCGCCCCCGAGTTCCTGCCGTTCGTGTTCGAGCGCTTCCGCCAGGCCGACAGTTCGGCGACGCGCAACCACGGCGGCCTTGGCCTGGGCCTTGCGATCGTCAAGCAGATCGTCGAGCTGCACGGCGGCACCTCGTCGGTCGCCAGCGACGGCGTCGGGCAGGGCGCGTGCTTCACCATCACGCTACCGGTGGCGCAGGTCGGTCCGAGGCCTGCCAGGGGCGGCCACACGCCACTGCCGCGCGCGCGGACCTCGCGCGAGTCGCGCCGCACCACCCACGCGCTGGCTGGGCTGCGGCTGCTGGTGGTGGACGACGAGCGGGACGCGCGCGAATGGATCGGCCGGGTGCTCGAGGACGGCGGCGCACAGGTGCGGCTGCTGTCCAGCGCACAGGAGGCGCTGCGGGCGCTTCCGGAATTCCAGCCCGACGTGCTGGTCAGCGACATCGGCATGCCGGGCAAGGACGGCTCCGCCCTGATCCGCGAGGTGCGGGCGTTGCCGGAGGCGATGGGCGGGGCGACGCCCGCCATCGCCCTCACCGCGTTCGCGCGCAACGAGGACCGGGCGCGGGCGCTGGGCGCGGGCTACCAGCTGCACCTGGGCAAGCCCGTGGACGAGGACGAGCTCGTCGCCGCGGTCGCCAGCCTGCGCGCGCCGGCGGACGCCTGAGCCAAAAAAAACGGGCTGCCGAGGCAGCCCGTCGTCGTTGGTGGAGGTGGGCGGAATCGAACCGCCGTCCGAAGGCACTCCATGCCCGGCACTACATGCTTAGCCCGTTGTTCGATCTCGGGTCACGGCAACACAACGTGCGAAGCACACCGTGACCCACACCCGCTTTGGTTTCGGAACCGGTTGGCGGGTCGCCGCCGGATCCTATCCCTTGATGATGACCCTACATCCACGAGCAAGGGCACAAGTGGGTTCGGGGCTTACGCCTTAAGCGGCGAGAGCGTAGACGTCGTCGTTGGCGTCTGGATTTTTGCAGCTGGATTTACGAGGAAAGCTACCCCCTCGGCATGCGCCAGGCGATTTCGCAACCCCCGTCGAAGCCAGTGCACCCCCGGGAATGTCGATCTCGCGCGACGATCCCAGTATAGGCGCAGGCCCCCGGGGCGCAAGGTGCCCGCGGCCGGCGTCAAGCCCGCATTCACACCGGCGGCCGGGGCGCAGCCGCTATGCTGCGGCCGATGGGAGAGGAGGTCGAAGTGGGTCGCTCCAGGCCGAGCCGGAGCGCCGTGGCGGGATACGCGCTGTCGCTGCTCGTCCTGGCGGCGTCGCTCGGGCTGGTGCACGCCTATTGGCGCGGCGCGGTCGAGCGCGAGACCCGGGCGGCGGGCGACGAATTCGCCGCGCGCGCCGACCAGGCCTCTGCGCTGCTCGCGCAGCGGCTGGGCAGCTACGAACTGGTCGCCCGCGGCGGGGTCTCGCTGTTCGCCTCGGTGGCGCGGCCCAGCCGGCGCCAGTGGCAGAACTACGTCGACGGCCTGAACCTCCCCGCGCGGTATCCGGACCTGGTGGGCCTGGGCTTCGCCGCCTACGCCACGCCGTCGCAGCTGGATGCGATGCAGCGGATGATGCGCGACGCCGGCGAAGGCCTGTACCGGATCCACCCGCGGGGCGTACGCGAGCACTACGGGCCGATCCTCTACCTGGAACCGCGGACCCCACCGAACGTGGCCGCGACCGGGTACGACATGTATGCGGACCCGGTTCGCCACGAGGCGATGGCGGCGGCACGCGACAGCGGCCAGCCGCGGCTCAGTGGCGAGGTGCGCCTGATGCAGGATGCCGGCGCGGGCCCGCCGGCCCTGCTGCTGTTCCTGCCCGTCTACCGCGCCGGCGACCGGCCTGGCAGCGTGGCCGCGCGCCGCGAGTCGATGCAGGGCTGGGTGTACCTGCCGTTCCGCATGGGCGAGTTCGTCGACGTGGCGCTGCGGACCGTGCCGCGGCGCCCGCGGATGCGCATCGTCGACGTCACCGGAGGCGGGGAGCGCCTGCTGTTCGAGGACCCGCCCGCCGACGCGCCGCCGGCATTCGAGACCAGCACCACGCTCGACGCCTACGGCCGACAGTGGCGCCTGGAGTTCCGCTCGCAGGGCAAGGCGGCGTTGGCCCCGCGCCTGGCCAACCTGCGCACCACGCTCGGGATCGGCGTGCTCGCCTCGCTGCTGCTGTTCGCCATCACCCTGGTGCTGGCGCGGACCCAATCGCGGGCGGAGCGGCTGGCCGCCCGCATGAGCGAGTCCTACCGGCGCAGCGAGCTGCGCTTCCGCAGCGCGATGGAGTATTCGGCGATCGGCAAGGCGCTGCTGGACCGGCAGGGCCGCATTGTCGAGGCCAATCCCGCCTTGTCGCGGATCCTGGCCATCCCGCGCGACCAGCTGGCAGGGACCCGCTTCGAAAGCCACTTCGCCGATGCGGAGGACGCGGGCGCGGCCGCCGACGCCGAAGGCGTCTACCGCAGCACCCGCACGGTGATGGCAGGCGGTGGCGGCCTGCGCCAGGTGCAGATGACCTACGCGCCGGTGCCGGGCGAGATCGGCCAGGACATCACCCGCCTGGTGCAGGTGGAGGACGTCACCGACCGGCTGCGCGCCGAGGCCCAGGTGCTGGCGCTCAACCGCACCCTGGAGGCGCGCGTGGCCGCGCGCACCCGCGAGCTGACCATCGCGAACCAGGACCTGGAGTCCTTCGCCTACAGCGTGTCCCACGACCTGCGCGCGCCGCTGCGCGCGATCGACGGCTTCAGCCGGATCCTCGGCGAGCGCTATGGCGACCGGATCGGCGAGGAAGGCCGGGATTACGTGGCCCGAGTGCGCAACGCGGCCGTGCGGATGGGGTCGCTGATCGAATCCCTGCTGAAGATGGCGCGGCTCGGTCGTAGCGGCCTCAATCCGGCGCCGATGGACCTGGGGCGGATGGCAGGAGAGATCGTCGCGGAGTTGCGCGCGAACGAGCCCGGGCGCGAGGTGGACGTCGCGATCCAGCCCGGGCTGGTGGCCACGGGCGACCCCCACCTCGTCCGCAACCTGCTGCAGAACCTTCTCGGCAACGCCTGGAAGTTCACGGGCGGGCGCACCGAGGCACGGATCGAGGTGGGCCGCAACGCGGCGGGCGAGTTCTACGTGCGCGACAACGGCGCGGGTTTCCCCGCCGAGTACGCCGACAAGCTGTTCCGCCCGTTCCAGCGCCTGCACAGCCCGGCCGAGTTCGCGGGCGACGGCGTCGGCCTGGCGTCGGTGCGGCGCATCCTCGAGCGCCATGGCGGCACGATCCGCGCGGAGGGCGACACGGGGAAGGGCGCCGGCTTCTACTTCACCCTGCCGGAGGATGCGGGCGACGCCGGGTAGCGGTCAGGCGTCCTTGTTGTGGCGGCGGAGCAGGCGCTGCTTTTCCCGGTTCCAGTCGCGCTCCTTGCTGGCCTCGCGCTTGTCGTGGGTCTGCTTGCCGCGCGCGAGCGCGAGCTCGGCCTTGACCTTGTTGCCCTTCCAGTAGAGCGCGGTCGGCACCAGGGTATAGCCCTCGCGCTGGACCTTGCCGACGAGGGTGTCGATCTCGCGGCGGTGCAGGAGCAGCTTGCGCGTGCGGCGCTCGTCGGCCACGACGTGGCTGGAGGCGGAGATCAGCGGGGTGATCTGCGCCCCGAACAGGTAGAGCTCGCCATCGCGGATCACCGCGTAGGCCTCGGTGATGTTGGCCCGGCCGGCGCGGATGGACTTCAGCTCCCAGCCCTGCAGCGCCAGGCCGGCCTCGTGCCGGTGCTCGAGGTGGAATTCGTGGCGCGCGCGCTTGTTCAGCGCGATGGTGCCGCCGGCGCTTGCCTTATCCTTCGCATTCTTCTTCGCCATCGGGTCCATTGTCCGGCCAGACCATGCCCAGAATCCAGCGCAGCGCACTCGTCGGCCACTCCGCGGCCCGCATGTTCGACCTCGTCAACGACATCGAGGCCTATCCGCGCCGGTTCGCCTGGTGCGAGTCGGCCCAGGTGATCGAGTCGGGCGACCGGCGGATGGTGGCGCGGCTGGCCCTCGGCTTCGGCGCCCTGCGCACCTGGTTCACCACGGAGAACACCCGGTCGCCGCCGCACCACATCGACATGGCGGTGCGCGACGGTCCCTTCGAGCGGCTCGACGGGCGCTGGGAGTTCCATGCGCTGGACGAGTCGGCGTGCAAGGTCACCCTGACGCTGGACTTCGAGCCACGCAGCCGGCTGCTCGGGCCCGCCATGGCGCTGGGGTTCCAGGGCCTGGCCGACCGCATGGTCGACGACTTCGTAAGGGTGGCCGACGGGCGCGCTGCCCGATGATCCGGGTCGAGGTGGTCCGCGCCTGGCCGCGCCGGCACGGATCGGAATCGTTGCGGCTGCCCGACGATGCGACCGTGGCCGACGCGCTGGCCGCCTGCCGGCTGCCGCAGGACGGGATCGCGGGGCACGCGGTCCATGGCGAGCGCGTGGCACTGGATGCGCGGCTGCGGGATGGCGACCGCCTGGAACTGCTGCCGCCGCTGCGGCTGGATCCGACGGAAGCGCGCCGCCGGCGCGCGGCGCGACGCTGAGCGCTACTTCTTCTTGTCGTCG
>DASWQG010000060.1:0-4747 GCA_036403775.1 Luteimonas sp. | reverse complement strand
CGCGATGAGCGAAGCGCCGCGGATGAGCAGCCACCGCCCGTACCTGCTGCGGGCGCTGTACGAGTGGATCTCCGACAACGACATGACGCCGCACCTGCTGGTGGATGCGACGCAGCCGGGCGTGCGCGTGCCGCCGCACACGATCAACGACGGCAAGGTGGTGCTGAACATCGCCGCGCGCGCGGTGGCCCACCTGGACATGGACAACGACGCGGTGGCGTTCACCGCGCGCTTCGGCGGCGTCAGCCACGCGGTCATCGTGCCGGTCGGCGCGGTCCTGGCGATCTATGCGCGCGAGACGGGGCAGGGGATGGCGCTGCCGCCGGAGGACGACGCGCCGTCGGCCCCCGGCGAGGCCCCGGCGCCGCCCAACGACGACGACACGCCTCCCGATGATGGCGGCAACAACGAGCCGCCCAAGCGCGGCGGGCATCTCCGGATCGTGAAGTAACCGCATCCGCGGGGCACGGCGCAACGCGTCAGTGGAACGTCGCGACGTTGCTGCGCACCGGGCCGACGAAGGCGACGAGGCGCCGGCCCCGCAGGACCAGCCGGCCGATGTGCCGGTCCTGCCCGTCCTCGGAATACTCGAATCGGAACGTGCGTTCGAAGCCCAGGCGCCCGTCGTCGCCGCGGCGCAGGCGCACGCCGCTGGCGTGCACGGTCTGGTCCAGCCACTGCACGCCGGCGGCCTCGCAGGCGGCGCGGCCCAGGTCCTCCGCGCGCTCCGCGGCGTCGCGCGCCGAGCTCCACCAGGTGAGCGCGATCGCGCCGACGATCATCATCACCAGCAGCGTCGGCACCTCAGCCTCCCGGCGGCGTGCCGAGCTTCATCGACAGGTCGATGGCCCGCACGTGCTTGGTGAGCGCGCCGATGGACACGTAGTCCACGCCGTCCGCGGCGATCGTGCGCAGGCCGTCGAGGGCGACGCTGCCCGACACTTCCAGCGGGATGCGGCCGTCGAACGGCGCGCCGCGCGCGATGCGCACGGCCTCGCGGCGCTGATCGGGCGCGAAATCGTCGATCAGGACGCGGTCGCAGCCCGCCTCCAGCGCCTCGCGCAGCTGCGCCAGCGTCTCGACCTCCACCACCAGCGGCAGCGCCGGGTGCCGCGCGCGCGCCTCGGCGATCGCCGCCGCCACCGACCCGAAGGCGCGGACGTGGTTCTCCTTCAGCATGACCGTGTCGTACAGCCCCATCCGGTGGTTGTCGCCGCCGCCCACGCGGACGGCGTATTTCTGCGCCACGCGCAGCCCGGGCAGGGTCTTGCGGGTATCGAGGATGCGCGTGCGGGTTCCACGCACGGCGTCCACGTAGGCAGCGGTGGTCGTGGCGGTGCCGGACAGGGTCTGCAGGAAATTGAGCGCCGTGCGCTCGGCGGTGACCAGCGCGCGACTGCGGCCCGAAAGCGTGGCCAGCACGGCGCCGGCGGTGACGCGCTCGCCTTCGCGCACGCGCCAGTCGATGCGCACGCCCGGGTCGAGCGCGCGATGGCAGGTGTCGAACCAGGGACGGCCGCAGACGACCGCGTCCTCCTTGCACAGCAGGTAGGCGACGTCGTCGCCGTCGGGCAGCAGCGCGGCGGTGACGTCGCCGCTGCCGATGTCCTCGATCAGCGCGCGGGCGACGTCGGCATCCACCTGCTCGACCGGCGGCGGCGGGACCGTCGCGGGCGGGGTCGCGGCGCTCACTTCTGGAAGCCGGGGACCTGGCCGGTGGCGATGCCTTCCTCGGCCAGCAGGACCGGGATGCCGTCGTCGATGCGGTAGACCAGGCGCTGGTCGCGGGTCACCAGTGCCTCGCGCAACGGCTCGGACTGCGGGGTGTCGTCGACGCGGCGGATGCCGCCGGCCGCGATCGCCTGGTTCAGCGCGTCCAGGCCGGCGCGATCGAGCAGGGCGAGCGGCTGCCGGGTGGCGGGGCAGGCGAGGATGTCGAGCAGCTTGCGGTCCATGTCGGTACCCGGCGGGGGATGGCGGCTAGAATACCGCTTTGCACGGCATGGACCGGAACCGCCATGGTCGCAAGCAGCGCTGCCGCCAACCCGCTCGTCGGCCTCGTCATGGGCTCGCGCTCGGACTGGGAGACGATGCAGCACGCCGCCTCGGTGCTGGCGCAACTCGGCGTCGCGCACGAGGTGCAGGTGGTCTCGGCGCACCGCACGCCCGATCGCCTGTTCGAATACGCCGCCACGGCGCAAGGGCGCGGCTTGCGCGCGATCATCGCCGGCGCCGGTGGCGCGGCGCACCTGCCGGGCATGCTCGCCGCCAAGACCGTGGTGCCGGTGCTCGGCGTCCCGGTGCAGAGCAAGGCGCTGAACGGCATGGATTCGCTGCTGTCCATCGTGCAGATGCCGGCCGGGATCCCGGTCGCCACCTTCGCCATCGGCAACGCCGGCGCCTGCAACGCGGCGCTGTTCGCGGCCGCCATGCTGGCGCCCGAAGAGGCTGCGATCGCGCGCGCGCTCGCGGAGTACCGCGCACGCCAGACCGCGGACGTGCTGGCCGCCGACGACCCGCGCCAGTGACCACGGTCGGCATCCTCGGGGGCGGGCAACTGGCCCGCATGCTCGCGCTTTCCGGCGCGCCGCTGGGGCTGCGCTTCCTGGTGATGGACACCTCGCCCGAAGCCTGCGCCGGGCAGTTCGCGCCGATGGTGGTCGGCGACTACCGCGACGAGGCCGCGCTGGCCGAGTTCGCCTCGCGCGTCGACGTCGCGACCTTCGATTTCGAGAACGTCCCGGCGGAATCCGCGCGTTGGCTGGCCGACCGCATCCCGGTGTTCCCCAATCCGCGGGCGCTGGCGACGGCGCAGGACCGGCTGGCGGAAAAGACGCTGTTCCGCGAACTCGACATCCCGGTGCCGGAATTCGTGCCGGTGGCCTCTCGCGAGGAACTCGCGGCCGCGGTGGCGCGCGTCGGCACGCCCTGCATCCTGAAGACGCGGCGGCTGGGCTACGACGGCAAGGGCCAGTTCCGGATCAGGGCGCTGGACGGGGAAGGCGGCGCGACCGTCGACGACGCGTGGCGGGCGCTCGGCGCGCAGGCCGGCAAGGTCGGCTTGATCGTCGAGGGCTTCGTGCCGTTCGAGCGCGAGCTGTCGGTGGTGGCGATGCGCGGGCGCGACGGCGCCTTCCGCACCTGGCCGCTGACCGAGAACTGGCACGTCGACGGCGTCCTCTCCGCCAGCCTGGCGCCGGCGCGCGTGGACGAGGCGCTCGCCGCGCAGGCGATCGGCCATGCCCGCCGCCTGGCCGAGGCGCTGGATTACGTAGGCGTGTTCGCGCTCGAGCTGTTCCAGCGCGACGGCGTGTTGCTGGCGAACGAGCTGGCGCCGCGCGTGCACAACTCGGGCCACTGGACGATCGAGGGCAGCGAGACCAGCCAGTTCCAGAACCACCTGCGCGCGGTGGCGGGGCTGCCGGCCGGCGACACGCGCATGCTCGGCCACGCCTGCATGCTCAACTGGATCGGCGCGATGCCGGACGCCGGGCCGGTCCTCGCCGAACCCGGCGGCCATTGGCACGACTACGGCAAGACGCCGCGCGAGGGCCGCAAGGTCGGCCACGCCACTCTGCGTGCCGACGATGCGGGGACGCTTGCCGCGGCCCTGGAGCGCGTCGGCGCCCGCCTGGGCCGCGAGGCCCAGGTGGCGCCGGTGGTGGCGCGCCTGCGCGGCTAGCGCATGTTCTGCGCGACGAAGTCCCAGTTGACCACGTTCCAGAACGACTCGACGTACTTCGGCCGCGCATTGCGGTAGTCGATGTAGTACGCGTGCTCCCAGACGTCGCAGGTCAGCAGCGCGGTGTCGTCACTGGTGAGCGGGTTCACCGCGTTCGGCGTGCTGACCAGCGCCAGCGAGCCGTCGCCGCGCTGCACCAGCCAGGCCCAGCCCGAGCCGAAGGTCTTCACCGCCAGCTCGCTGAACTTCTCCTTGAACGTGGCGAAATCGCCGAAGGCCTTGTTGATCGCGTCGGCGACCTTGCCGGTCGGCGCGCCGCCGCCGTTGGGCGACATGCAGTTCCAGTAGAAGGTGTGGTTCCAGACCTGCGCGGCGTTGTTGTACATGCCGCCTTCCGACTTGCGGATGATCTCCTCCAGCGGCATCGACTCGAATTCGGTGCCGGCGATCATCTTGTTGAGGTTGTCCACGTACGCCTTGTGGTGCTTGCCGTGGTGGAAATCCAGCGTTTCCGCGGAGATGTGCGGTTCCAGCGCGGTGCGGTCGTAGGGCAGGGGCGGCAGTTCGATGGCCATGGGCAGACTCCTTTCAGGGGAAGGGCGGCTTACAATCCCGGGATTCTACCCCCCACCCCCGCGGGCGGCCGTGCAGGCCGGCGCGCGGGCGCATCGCAGGAGACGAACATGCAGGTGTCCGAGCGCATCCAGTCCGAGATCGAGGGCCATCCGGTGGTGCTCTTCATGAAGGGCACGCCGCAGTTCCCGATGTGCGGGTTCTCCAGCCGCACCGTGCAGGCGCTGAAGGAAGCCGGCGCCGGCAGCTTCCACACGGTCAACGTGCTGGAGGAGCCGGAGATCCGCGCCAACCTCCCGCGCTACTCGAACTGGCCGACCTTCCCGCAGTTGTTCATCAACGGCGAGCTGATCGGCGGCTGCGACATCACCCTGGAGCTGTTCGAGTCCGGCGAGCTGGCGCGCATGCTGGCGGAGGCCGGCAAGGCGTGAGCGTGGCGGCGACCGACGCGGGCGCCGGCAAGGCCCTCGCCGGGCGCGTGGTGCTGGTGTC
>DASWQG010000059.1:0-16714 GCA_036403775.1 Luteimonas sp. | reverse complement strand
GCGTCGTCCGGGCGCTCGAAGCGGGTGCCCGGGAACGGGTTGAACGGGATCAGGTTGACCTTGGCCGCGTCCTTCATCTGCACCCGCCGGTCGAAGTCGCGCATCAGCGCGACCAGGCCGCGGGCGTGTTCGGGCTGGTCGGTGACGCCCTTCATCAGGGTGTACTCGAAGGTCACCGAGGTGCCCTTGCGGCTCAGCGCGTAGCGCACGCAGGCATCCATCAGCTGCGCGATCGGGTACTTGCGGTTGATCGGCATCAGCTCGCTGCGCAGCTCGTCGTCCGGCGCGTGCAGGGACACCGCGAGCGAGACGTCGCTGACCTCGCCCAGCTTGTCGATCCACGGCACCATGCCGGCGGTGGACAGGGTGACGCGCTTGTTGGCCAGGCCGTAGCCCAGGTCGTCGCGCATGATGCTCATCGCGCGCACGACGTTGTCGAAGTTCGCCAGCGGCTCGCCCATGCCCATCATCACCACGTTGGTGAGCTTGCGCTGCTGGTGCGGGACGTTGCCGAGGTGCTTCGCCGCGACCCAGACCTGGCCGATCACCTCGGCGGTCGACAGGTTGCGGTTGAAGCCCTGCGTCGCGGTGGAGCAGAAGCCGCAGTTGAGTGCGCAGCCCACCTGCGAGGACACGCACAGCGTGCCGCGGCCCTTGTCCGGGATGTAGACGGTCTCGATGGCGTTGCGCGGATCCATGCCGAGCAGCCACTTGTGGGTGCCGTCGGCCGAGGCCTTGTCGTAGATCACCTCGGGCGGGCGCACCACGGCGCGTTCCTCGAGCTTGGCGCGCAGCGCCTTGCCCAGGTCGGTCATGTCGCCGAAGTCGGTCGCGTACCGGTGGTGGATCCACTTCATCACCTGGTGCGCGCGGAACTTCTTCTCCCCGAGGTCCTCCTCGAAGAAGCGCTCGAGCGACGCACGGTCGAAGTCGAAGATGTTGGTCCTCGAATCCGCCTGCACCGTGTTGTCGCCCGGGCGTTCCATCGTCGGATCAGCGCGCGTAGACGTCCGTCGCCGGGAAGAAGTACGCGATCTCGGTCGCGGCGTTCTCCAGCGAATCCGAACCGTGCACCGCGTTGGCGTCGATCGAGTCGGCGAAGTCGGCGCGGATGGTGCCGGCGGCCGCTTCCTTCGGGTTGGTCGCGCCCATCAGCTCGCGGTTCTTCGCCACCGCGCCCTCGCCCTCGAGCACCTGGATCATCACCGGGCCGGACACCATGAACTCCACCAGCGCCTTGAAGAAGGGACGCTCGCGATGCACGGCATAGAAGCCCTCGGCCTCCTGGCGCGAGAGGTGCTTCATCTTCGCGGCCACGACCTTGAGGCCGGCCTTCTCGAAGCGGGAATAGATTTCGCCGATGACGTTCTTGGCGACGGCATCGGGCTTGACGATCGACAGGGTGCGCTCCAGCGCCATTTGCATTCTTCTCCGGAGGAAAAACCCGCGACGGGGCGCGGGTTTAGCCGACATGGCTACGGTAATTCTAGCACTGGATTGACTGCCGATCACGCGGGGGCGTAGCATCAAACAATCGTTTGATTCAGGGCAGCGCAAGCAGACCGAATGGCCGCCACCACCGCCTTCTCCACCAAGGACCGCATCCTCGGCGCCGCCGCGGAACACTTCGCCCCGCACGGCTTCGCCGGGACCTCCCTGCGGCAGGTCACCAGCCGCGCCGACGTGAACATCGCCGCGGTCAACTACCACTTCGGCAGCAAGGAAAACCTGGTCAACGAGGTCTTCCGCCGGCGCATGGACGACATGAGCGCCCAGCGCATGGCCATGCTCGAGGCGGCCCAGCGCGAGCACCCGGGCGAGCTGGAGCCGGTGCTGGCCGCCTTCGTCGAGCCCGCGCTGGCGCTGGCCCAGGACCGCCACGGCGGCGGCGCGTTCATCCGGGTCATCGCCCGCGCCTACGCCGAGAAGAACGACAGCCTGCGCAAGTTCCTGTCCGACCAGTACGGCCACGTCCCGCGCGAATTCGCCCGCGCCATCGCCCGCTGCCTGCCCGGCCTGCCCAAGGAACAGCTGGTCTGGCGCCTGGATTTCCTCTCGGGGGCGCTGACTTACGCCATGTCCGACTTCGGGATGATCAAGCGCCCGCCCGGCACCAGCGAAGCCGCCCACCGGGCCAGCGCCGCCCGCGAGCTGATCCGCTTCGCCGCCGCCGGCTTCACGTCCTGAAGCTTTCTTTTGCCACAGATCACACAGATGAAAAAAGGATTGGCTCAGGGGCTGCTTCATCCTGTTCAATCTGTGTGATCTGTGGCTGAAAAGCTTAAAATACATGGGGTTATCGAAAATGGTTGAGAAGTTGCTTGTACGGCGGGCGGCGGTCCTGGGCGCCGGGGTGATGGGGGCGCAGATCGCCGCGCACCTCGCCAATGCCGGCGTCGACACGGTGCTGTTCGACCTGGCCGGCAAGGACCGGGCGCCGAACGGGATCGTCGAGCAGGCGATCGGCAACCTCGGCAAGCTCTCCCCCGCGCCACTGGCCAGCAAGGCGCTGGCCGCGGCCCTCGTCCCGGCGAATTACGACACCGGCCTGCCCCTCCTCGAGGGCTGCGACCTGGTGATCGAGGCGATCGCCGAGCGCATGGACTGGAAGCAGGACCTGTACAAGCGCATCGCCCCGCACGTCGCGCCGCACGCGGTGCTGGCCAGCAACACCTCCGGGCTGGGCATCGACGCGCTCGCCTCGGTCCTGCCCGAGGAGATGCGCCACCGCTTCTGCGGCGTGCACTTCTTCAACCCGCCGCGCTACATGCACCTGGCCGAGCTGATCCCGGCGAAGACCACCGAGCCGTGGGTGCTGGACGCGCTGGAGGCCTTCCTGACCACGACCCTCGGCAAGGGGGTCGTGCGGGCCAAGGACACGCCGAACTTCATCGGCAACCGCATCGGCGTGTTCTCGATCCTGGCGACGATGCACCACACCGCGGCCTTCGGCCTGCCCTTCGACGTGGTGGACGCGCTGACCGGGCCGGCGATCGGGCGGCCGAAGTCCGCGACGTACCGCACCGCCGACGTGGTCGGCCTGGACACGATGCTGCACGTCATCGGCACGATGGCCGACACGCTGCCCCAGGATCCCTGGCACGCCTGCTTCAAGGCGCCGGCGTGGCTGCAGGCGCTGGTCGGCAAGGGCGCGCTGGGCCAGAAGACCGGCGCGGGCATCTACACCAAGCGCGGCAAGGACATCCTGGTGCTCGACCTCGAGACGCAGGATTACCGGCCGAGCCAGCCGGAGGTGGATCCGGAGGTCGCCGCGATCCTCAAGGAGCGCGACCCGGCCAGGAAGTTCGCTGCCCTGCGCGCCAGCGGGCACCCGCAGGCCCGGTTCCTGTGGGCGCTGTTCCGCGACCTGTTCCATTACAGCGCCTACCACCTCGGCGACATCGCCGACACCGCGCGCGACGTGGACCTCGCGATCCGCTGGGGCTACGGCTGGTCGCTGGGCCCGTTCGAGACCTGGCAGGCCGCCGGCTGGAAGCAGGTGGCGGACTGGATCGCAGAGGACATCGTCGCCGGCCACGCCATGAGCACGGCCGCCCTGCCCGACTGGGTGTTCGACGGCCGCGAGGGCGTGCACGGCGCCGAAGGCAGCTACAGCCCGGCCCGCGACGCCAAGCTGCCGCGCTCGGCGCTGCCCGTCTACCAGCGCCAGCGCTTCCCCGATCCGGTGCTGGGCGAACGCTTCGACCCGGGCGAGACCGTGTTCGAGAACGACGGCATCCGCGCCTGGACCGACGGCGACGGCGTGCTGGTCGCCTCGTTCAAGACCAAGCTGCACACCGTCAACGACCAGGTGCTCGACGGGTTGCAGCAGGCGATCGGCCTGGCCGAACGCGACTTCCGTGCGATGGTGCTGTGGCAGCCGAAGGAGCCGTTCTCCGCCGGCGCCGACCTCGCCGGCGCGCTCGGCCTGCTGCAGGCCGGCAATGTCGCGGGCTTCGAGGCGATGGTCGCCAACTTCCAGGCGACCAGCCAGCGCATCAAGTACGCGATGGTCCCGGTCGTCGCCGCGGTGCGCGGGCTGGCGCTGGGCGGCGGCTGCGAATTCCAGATGCATGCCGCCCGCACCGTCGCCCACCTCGAGAGTTACGTGGGCCTGGTGGAAGCCGGCGTCGGCCTGTTGCCGGCGGGCGGCGGCCTCAAGGAACTGGCGGTGCGCGCGTCGCAGGCCGCCGGCGCCGACGGCGACGTGTTCGCGCAGCTCAGGCCGGTGTTCGAGACGGTCGCCATGGCCAGGGTCTCCGGCTCGGCCATCGAGGCGAAGCAGTCGGGCCTGCTGCGCGAAGGCGACCTCGTAGCGTTCCACGCCCACGAACTGCTGCACGTGGCCCGCGGCCAGGCGCTGGCGCTGGCCGACGCGGGCTACCGGCCGCCGCTGCCCGCGCGCCGGATCCGCGTCGCCGGCGATGTCGGCATTGCCACCTTCCGCATGCAGCTGGTCAACATGCTCGAGGGGCGCTTCATCTCGCAGCACGACTACGCGATCGCCGACCGCATCGCCACCGTCCTCTGCGGCGGCGAGGTGGACCGCCACGCGCTGGTGGACGAGGACTGGCTGCTGCGGCTGGAGCGCGAGCACTTCGTCGCGCTCGCGCAACTGCCGAAGACCCAGGAGCGCATCGCGCACATGTTGAAGACCGGCAAGCCGCTGAGGAACTGATCGGATGAGCACCCAAACCCACGGCCGGCAGGTCCAGGACGCCTACATCGTCGCCGCCACCCGCACGCCCGTCGGCAAGGCGCCGCGCGGCGTGTTCCGCAACACACGCCCCGACGAGATGCTGGCGCACGTCCTGCGCAGCGTGATCGCGCAGGCACCCGGGATCGACGTCTCCCGCATCGAGGACGCGATCATCGGCTGCGCGATGCCCGAGGCCGAGCAAGGCATGAACGTGGCCCGCATCGGCGTGCTGCTCGCCGGCCTGCCGAACACGATCGCCGCGCAGACCATCAACCGCTTCTGCTCCTCCGGCCTGCAGGCGGTGGCGCTGGCCGCCGACCAGGTGCGGCTGGGCAACGCCGACCTGGTGCTGGCCGGCGGCACCGAGTCGATGTCCATGGTGCCGATGATGGGCAACAAGATCGCGATGAGCCCGCAGGTGTTCGCGCGCGAGGAGAACCTCGCCATCGCCTACGGCATGGGCATCACCGCGGAGAAGGTGGCCGAGGACTGGAAGGTCTCGCGCGAGGACCAGGACGCGTTCGCGCTGGCCTCCCACCAGAAGGCCCTGGCCGCGATCCAGCGCGGGGATTTCCGCGACGAGATCTCGCCGCTGGAGGTCGTCGCCCGCCTGCCCGACCTCGCCGGCAATACCATCCAGGTGAAGCAGACGCGGGTTGAAGTGGACGAAGGCCCGCGCCCGGACACGTCCGTGGAAGGCCTCGCGAAGCTGCGTCCGGTCTTCCGCAACGCCCAGTTCGGCGGCACGGTCACCGCCGGCAACAGCTCGCAGATGAGCGACGGCGCCGCGGCGGTGCTGGTCGCCTCCGAACAGGCGATCAGGGACTACGGACTGACGCCGCTCGCCCGCTTCGTGTCGTTCTCGGTGGCCGGCGTGCGCCCGGAAGTGATGGGCATCGGACCGATCGCCGCGATCCCGAAGGCATTGAAGCAGGCGGGGCTGTCGAAGGACCAGCTCGACTGGATCGAGCTCAACGAGGCCTTCGCCGCGCAGGCGCTGGCGGTGATCCGCGACAGCGAACTCGACCCGGCCAAGGTCAACCCGCTCGGCGGCGCGATCGCGCTCGGCCATCCGCTGGGCGCCACCGGCGCCGTGCGCACCGCCACCATCGTCCACGGCCTGCGCCGCCAGAAGCTCAAGTACGGCCTCGTCACCATGTGCATCGGCACCGGCATGGGCGCCGCGGGCATCTTCGAGGCGCTTTGAGCGATGGATTCAGCCACGGATGAACACGGATGACACGGATGTGGAGAACGGAACTTTGCTCTTTATCCGTGTTGATCCGTGTTCATTCGTGGCAAGAATGCCCCTTAGTCGGAGTCGGACACGCCCATCTCGGCGAGGGCGTCGGTCATCATCCTGCGCGCGGGGTCGCTGAGGGTTTCGTGGTCGAGGGCGTGGCGGATGGTCGCCTCGATCAGGCCGATGTGGGTGCCGCAGTCGAAGCGGGTGCCCTGGAAGCGGTAGGCGAGGACCGCCTCCTCCGCCAGCAGCGCCTGGATCGCGTCGGTGAGCTGGATCTCGCCGCCGGCGCCGGGACGCGTGCTCTCGAGCAGGTCGAAGATGCGCGGCGACAGCACGTAGCGACCGACCACCGCCAGGGTGCTCGGCGCGGTTTCGGGCGAAGGCTTCTCGACGATCTGCGTGATCCGGCCCTTTCGCCCGTCGAAGGCCTCGGTGGCGACGATGCCGTAGCTGCCGGTCTTGTGGCGCGGCACGTCCTGGATCGCGATCACGCTGGCGTCGGCGGCCACCGCGGCATCCGCCATCTGCTTCAGAGCGCCCTCGCCCTGGACACCGGCTCGCCGGTTCCAGATCAGGTCGTCGGGGAGCAGCACGGCGAAGGGTTCGTCGCCGATCACTGCGCGGGCGCAGAGCACCGCGTGGCCCAGCCCCAGCGCCTCGGCCTGGGTGACGAAGATCGCCCGCACGCCTTCGGGCAGCACGTGGCGCACCAGTTCCAGCTGCTCGGTCTTGCCGGCCCGTTCGAGCTTCTGCTCCAGCTCGTAGGCCTTGTCGAAATAGTCCGCCACCGCGTGCTTGTAGCGGTTAGTGACGAACACCAGGGTGTCGCAGCCGGCCTCGATCGCCTCGTCCACCGCGTACTGGATGAGCGGCCGGTCGACGATGGGCAGCATCTCCTTCGGCACCGTCTTGGTCGCCGGCAAAAAGCGGGTGCCAAGTCCGGCCACCGGGAACACGGCCTTGCGGATTCGCCGCGGTCCGGCGCTGGGTTTGCTCATCAGGGATTCCGTGCGTTGCGCGCCGGGAAGGCGACGATGGTGGCGCTGTCGGCCGCCGCGGGCGCCGGCACCACCTCGGCCGGAACGAACTCGGGCACCGCATCGCGCAGCACCATGCCCAGCTCCTCCAGGTCGTAGCGGGCCACCGCGTCGCGCAGCCGCTGGCTGGCGGCGGCGAGGCGCTCGGCGGAGACCGCCCGCGCCTCGGCCTGCAGGATCTTCGGGTGCGCGGTCGGGCGGTAGCGTTCCTCGGCGTGGAACAGCGTCTCGTGCAGCTTCTCGCCGGGACGCAGCCCCGTGTAGACGATGGCGATGTCGCGTTCGGGCTGCTTGCCCGCCAACCGGATCATCTGCTCGGCGAGCAGCTTGATCGCGACCGGTTCCCCCATGTCCAGCGTGTACACGGCGTCCTGCGCGCCCATCGCCGCGGCCTGCAGGATCAGCTGGCACGCCTCGGGGATGGTCATGAAGTAGCGCGTGACGTCGGGATCGGTGACCGTCACCGGGCCGCCGTTGCGGATCTGTTCGCGGAACAGCGGCACCACGCTGCCCGCCGAGTCGAGGACGTTGCCGAAGCGCACCGTGACCGCGCGCGTCGCGCGCGAGGCCGGCAGCGCCTGGCACACCATTTCCGCAAGCCGCTTGGTGGCGCCGAGCACGTTCACCGGATCCACCGCCTTGTCGGTGGAGATCAGCACGAAGGTGCCGATGTCGGCAGCCTGGCATTCGCGCACCACGGTCTCGGTGGCGAGCACGTTGTTGCGCACGGCCTCGCGCAGTTGCGCCTGCAGCAGCGGCACCTGCTTGTAGGCGGCGGCATGGAACACGGCCTCGGGCTGCGAGCGTGCGATCGCGTGGCGGATCACGGCCGCGTCGCCGCAGTCGCCCAGCACCGGCACGCAGCGCACCTGCGGGAAATCGCGGCGCATTTCCGCCTGCATGCGGCTGAGCGCAAGCTCGTCGATCTCCACCATCGCGATCTGGTGTGCCCCGTGCCGTGCGCACTGCCGGCACAGTTCCGAGCCGATCGAGCCGCCGGCGCCGGTGACCAGCACGCTGCGACCGCCGAGCCAACCGCGGATCGCCTTCCAGTCCGGGGTCACGGGCTTGCGCCCGAGCAGGTCCTCGATCGCGACCTCCTTGAGTTCGCCGGGCAGCGAACGTCCTTCCAGCAGGTCGTCCAGGCGCGGCACGCGGCGGAACGGCAGCCCGGTGCGCTCGCAGGCGGCCACGACCTCGCGCATCGCGGCGGCGTCCAGGGTCGGCATTGCGATCACCAGCAGGGCCGCCGCGGTTTCCGGCGCGATGCGCTCGACGTCGGCGACGCGGCCGAGCACCGGCACGCCCTGAAGGTAGCTCCCGCGCAGGTTGGCGGCATCGTCGAGGAAGCCCACCGGGTCGTAGGCGCCGGTGCGGCGCAGGTCGCGGACCAGCGCTTCGCCCGCCTGCCCCGCGCCCAGGATCAGCACGCGCATCCTGCCCTGCTCGGCCTTGCTGCGCTGGTGGTCCTTCCACACCCGGTACAGGAGCCGGGGCATGCCCAGCAGCGCAGTCAGCACGAAGGGATACAACAACAGCACCGTGCGCGAGACCTGGTCCATGCGGTTGTACAGGAACAGGCCGACGAAGATCGCGACGAGGCCCGCCAGGCAGGCCTTGAGGATGTTGATGAGGTCCGGAACGCTGGCGAAGCGCCAGATGCCGCGGTACAGGCCCACGCGCCAGAACACCAGGCCCTGGGCCAGGAGCACCAGCGCGGTCTCGGCGGACCATGGCGAGAGGGGCGAAGGCTCGGAGCGCAGCGCATAGCGCAGCAGGTGCAGCCCGGTCCAGGCGGCCCAGACCATGCACAGGTCGTGGACGATCACCGCCGCGCGGGGCACGCCCAGTGCCACCCGGTCCTTCCAGTTCGCCATCCGGCCTGCTCCCTCCGCGTTCATCCCTGCAACATCAGTCCTGTTGGAGCCGCCACCAGGCCAGGCCGGCCGCCGCGCAGGAGAGTCCCACCACCACCATGATACCGGCGAATGAATACGTCCTCGCCAGGAACATGAACGCAACGGCAACGAGGGAAGCGGCCAGGTAAGCCGCGGCGACCCGTCCATGGCTGCCGTTGCGCCGGACCCACTGCTGGTAGGCGTGCTGCGCGTGTGCCTCCCACCACCGTTCCCGGCGCACGATGCGGCGCGCGAGCGTCAACGATGCGTCAACGCCGAACACGACCAGCGGCAGCAGCAGCAATGGCGACCGCGGCCACGGGGTGCGCAACAGGGCGAGGCTGGCGAGCACAGCCACCAGGTAGCCGAGCGCGCCACTGCCGACGTCGCCGAGGAAGATCCGCGCCCGCGGCAGGTTGAAGGGCAGGAAGCCGGCGCAGGCGGCCGCGACCACCACGCCGAGCAAGGCAATGTCGGCCCCGTCGGCGAACAACGCGTAGGCGAGGGCCGCCAGCAGGGCCTGGCTCGCGGCCAGGCTGTCGATCCCGTCCATGAAGTTCCATACGTTGACCAGGACGACGGCCAGCGCGAATCCGGTTGCCGCCTGCGCGGTGCTCGCGCCCATCGCCGTCAGCGCCAGCGCCAGCAGCAGCGCGCCGAGCACGTGCATCGCCAGGCGTACGCCCGGTGCGACGTGGCGGTGGTCGTCGCGCCAACCGATGCCGGCGATGAGCAGCCAGCCGGTTCCCAGCAACCACCATGGCACCGCGGTTGCCGCTGGTCGCAGCGCCAGCGAGCACAGCGCCGGCAGCACGGCCAGCACGATGGCGATGCCGCCGCCGCGGGGCGTGGGCTGGTCGTGGCTCCGGCGTTCGCCGGGGTGGTCGAGGAGCGCGCGCCGCAGCGCATAGTGGCGCGCGAGCCAGGTCCCGGCCAGCGCAAGGGCAAAGGCAAGCAGGGCCCAGGCAGCCCCGGCCAATCAGTTCACCGCGTAGTTCAGCAGCGGCTTCACCGTGCCCCACTCCTTGCAGCTCGGGCACTGCCAGTGGTGGCTGCGCGCACCGAAACCACAGCGGCTGCAGCGATAGCTCGGGTTGCGCACCAGCAGCTGGTCGGTGATGTGCTTGAGGTCGTGCAGGGTCGCGACCGGGTCGGCGGCTTCGGCGAGGGTCAGGTCGATCAGTGCCGCCTCGCCGCGCACCGAGGGACGGTCCTTGAGCTGCTGGGCCAGGTAGGCGCGCGCGGACCCCGCGCCCTCCTCCGCCTCCACCAGCCGCGTCAGCGCCAGCACCGGCGAGATGCCGCGGTAGTGCTCGGCCATCTGCGCCAGGAAGGTGCGCGCGCCGGTGCTGTCGCCCACCCGCGAGTAGCTCGCCAGGAGGGCTGGAAGCAGTTCCGGCAGGTAATCGGGATCGTGGCGCGCCGCGCGCTCGAAGGCGCGGATCGCGGCGGCGTCGTTGCCGGCCTCGACCTCGATGCGGCCCTCGAGCAGGCCGGCGCGGACCGAGGTCGAATCCGCGGCGTAGGCGCGCGCGATGGCGGCGCGCGCCTCGTCGATGCGACCGGCCGCGCGGTGGCGGTCCGCCAGTTCGCATTCGAACTGCGCGATCAGCTTGCCCATCGGCTCGCCGGTGACCGCCTCGTAGCGGGTCGCATTCTCGATCGCCTTGGCCCAGTCGCGCTCGGCCTGGTAGATGCCGATCAGGTGGCGCAGCGCCTGCGGCGCGCGCTGGTCGATCCGCGCCAGGTCCGAGAACACCGTCTCGGCGCGGTCGAGCAGGCCCGACTTCATGTAGTCCTCGCCCAGCGCGAGCAGGGCCTGCACCTTCTGCTGGTCGCTCAGGTCGGGGCGCTGCACCAGCGCCTGGTGCAGGCGGATCGCGCGGTCGACCTCGCCGCGGCGGCGGAACAGGTGGCCGAGCGCGACCTGGGTCTCGAAGGTGTCCTTGTCGAGCTCGGCAATGTGCAGGAACAGCTCGATCGCCTTGTCCGGCTGCTCGTTGAGCAGGTAGTTCAGGCCGCGGAAGTAGGTAGTGGACAGCTTGCTGACCTGGCTGTCGCTGTGGCGCTCGCCGCCGCGGCGGCCGATCACCCAGCCGCTGATCGCCGCGAGCGGGATCAGCAACGCATACCAGATCCATTGGTCGAGCAGGACCATGGTCAGCCTGCCCTCGCCGCGCGCATCAGTCGTCGGCGGCCATCGGCATGGCGCTGCTCACGCGCTCGCGCAGCTCCTTGCCGGGCTTGAAATGGGGGACGTGCTTGCCGGGCAGCGCCACGGCGTCGCCGGTCTTGGGGTTGCGGCCGGTGCGGGGCGGCCGGTAATGCAGGGAGAAGCTGCCGAATCCGCGGACCTCGATGCGCTCGCCCTGGGCCAGCGCGCTCCCCATCATCTCCAGCAGCGACTTCACCGCCAGGTCGACGTCGTCGCCCTTCAGGTGCGCCTGGCGCTGGGTGAGGATCTCGATCAGTTCGGATTTGGTCATCGGCTCGTGGCCTGCGTGGATCCCCGTCGGCAAGCGGCCCGGCATCGCCGGGCCGCCGCCGGTTTCCCGATTACTCGGACTTGTTGCCGAGCTGCTCGCGCAGCAGCGCGCCGAGCTTGGTGGTGCCCGCGGAGGCGTCGGCCGCCGAGCGGTTGTACTCGGCCAGCGCTTCCTGCGTCTCGGCCTCGTCCTTGGCCTTGATCGAGAGCTGCATCAGGCGGCTCTTGCGATCGGTGCCGACGACCTTGGCCTCGACCTCGTCGCCCACCTTCAGCTTGTGGGTGGCGTCCTCGACCCGCTCGTGCGAGATGTCGCGCACGGACAGGTAGCCTTCCACGCCGTCGCCCAGGTCGATGGTCGCGCCCTTGGCGTCCACGTCCTTGACGGTGCCCTTCACGATCGAGCCGCGGCTGTTGTTGGCCTGGAACTGGCCCATCGGGTCCTGCTCCAGCTGCTTCACGCCCAGGCTGATGCGCTCGCGCTCCGGGTCCACGGCGAGGACGACGGCCTCGAGCGTGTCGCCCTTCTTGTAGTTGCGGACGATTTCCTCGGCGTTGGTGTTCCAGCTGATGTCCGAGAGGTGCACCAGGCCGTCGATGCCGCCGTCCAGGCCGATGAAGATGCCGAAGTCGGTGATCGACTTGATCTGGCCCTCGACCTTGTCGCCCTTCTTGTGGATCGCGGCGAAGGTCTCCCACGGGTTGCTGGTGACCTGCTTGATGCCCAGCGAGATGCGGCGGCGCTCCTCGTCCACGTCCAGGACCATGACCTCGAGCTCGTCGCCGACCTGCACCACCTTGGACGGATTGACGTTCTTGTTGGTCCAGTCCATCTCGGACACGTGCACCAGGCCTTCCACGCCGGGCTCGATCTCGACGAACGCGCCGTAGTCGGTGACGTTGGAGACCTTGCCGAACACGCGGGTGTTGGCCGGGTAGCGGCGGGCGATGTTGTCCCACGGATCCTCGCCCAGCTGCTTCAGGCCGAGGCTGACGCGGTTGCGCTCCCGGTCGTACTTGAGCACGCGGACGTCGAGCTCCTGGCCGACCTCCACCACCTCGGACGGATGGCGCACGCGCTTCCAGGCCATGTCGGTGATGTGCAGCAGGCCGTCGATGCCGCCCAGGTCCACGAACGCGCCGTAGTCGGTGAGGTTCTTGACCACGCCCTTGAGCACGGCGCCCTCGACCAGCTTCTCCAGCAGCTGCTCGCGCTCTTCCGAATGCTCGGACTCGACCACCGCGCGGCGGGAGACGACCACGTTGTTGCGCTTGCGGTCGAGCTTGATCAGCTTGAACTCGAGTTCCTTGCCTTCCAGGTAGACCGGGTCGCGCACCGGGCGCACGTCGACCAGCGAGCCCGGCAGGAACGCGCGGACGTCCTTGATGTCGACGGTGAAGCCGCCCTTGACCTTGCCGCTGATGCGGCCGGTGATGGTCTCGTTCTTCTCCAGCGCTTCCTCCAGCTCGTCCCACACCATGGCGCGCTTGGCCTTCTCGCGCGACAGCACGGTTTCGCCGAAGCCGTTCTCGAGCGCGTCCAGCGCCACCTTCACGGTGTCGCCGATGCCGACGTCGATCTCGCCGGCGTCGTTGCGGAACTGCTCGATCGGGACGATGCCCTCGGACTTGAGGCCGGCATTGATGACGACCACGTCGGAGCGCACGTCGACCACGACGCCGGACACGATGGCGCCGGGCTTCAGCTTGGCAAGGTGGGCCTGGCTCTGTTCGAAGAGTTCGGCGAAGGATTCGGTAGCTACGGTCATGTTGATCTCGGTCGGCGCGTGCGGGATTGCAGTTGCCGGGGGGTTGGGTGGATGGCCGGGCGGAACCCGGGTGGAAAAGGGAGTGCGCCTACCGCGGGCGCTGCACGAGGGCGAGCACCTGCGCCACGACCGCTTCGATCGGCAACCCGGTGGTGTCGATGCGCTCGGCGTCTTCGGCCGGGCGCAACGGCGCCACCGCGCGGCTTGCGTCGCGGGCGTCACGGGCCAGGATCTCCCGCAGCAGACCGGCCAATGTAACGGAAACTCCTTTTTCCTTCAACTGCTTATAGCGTCTTTCCGCCCGCTCCTCGGCGCTGGCGGTCAGGAAGACCTTGAACGGCGCGTCCGGGAAAATCACGGTCCCCATGTCGCGGCCGTCCGCCACCAGCCCCGGCGGCTGGCGGAAGGCGCGCTGCCGGTCGCGGAGCGCGGCCCGGACCTCGGGGATGGCGGCGATCGCCGAAGCGGCCGCCCCCGCGGTCTCGGTGCGCAGTTCGTCGGTCGCGTCGTGGCCGTTGACCAGCACCCGCAGCTCGCCGCCGGCCGCCTCGCGGAAGCGGATCTCGGTGTCGAAGGCGCAGCGGACCAGGGCGCCGGCGTCGTCCAGGTCGAGGTCGTTCCAGCCGGCCGCCACCCCGACCGCCCGGTACAGCGCGCCCGAGTCCAGGTAATGCCAGCCCAGGCGTTCGGCGACCAGGCGGCTGATGGTGCCCTTCCCGGAACCGGAGGGCCCGTCGATGGTGAGGACGGGGATGCGGGGGTCGGCGGCGCTCGTCATCCCCCTAGTGTAACGGCGCGGCCGTCCAAGCAGTTGAATCACGGGGGATTTCCCCGCTACAATGGGCGGCTGGCGCGTTTGCGCCCTGTTCCATGCCCGGTTTTCCAAGCCCACATTCCCCCATCCAACCGTTGCCGAGGTTCTCCATGAAGGTCCTGTCCTCCCTGAAGTCGGCGAAGACCCGTCACCGCGACTGCAAGGTGGTCCGCCGTCGTGGCAAGGTCTTCGTGATCTGCAAGTCCAACCCGCGTTTCAAGGCGCGCCAGCGCTAAGCCGCAGGCTTGCGGATGCCGGGCCGGCCCATGGCCGGCCTGCTACGGAAGGGCCGCAACGCGGCCCTTTTCGTTTCTGTGATCCTTCACACACCGGAGCCGACCATGGGTCGGCTCTACAATGGGGCCACCTGAATCCGAGGTCGCGCCATGATCCGCTTCCGCCTCATCCTTCCCTTGCTGCTTTGCGCCTTCGGCGCCACGGCCCACGCCGACACCCTGCTGGTCGAACGGGTGCAGCAGTCCGAGGCCGCGCTGATGCCGGCCCGGGGCATGAGCATGGCCCAGGTCCAGGCCCGCTATGGCGCGCCCGCGGCCCGGCTCGAGCCGCGCGGCGGGCAGAAGGCCGCCTGGCCGGTGATCCACCGCTGGACTTACCCCGCGTTCACCGTCTACTTCGAGAAGGACAAGGTGATCGACGCGGTGCAGAACCCGCTGCCCGGCGAGGGTCCGGTCCCCGCCCGATGAGCCAGCCGTTGCGCTTCCCGGCGGAATGGGAACCCCAGTCCGCCGTCCTCCTCGCGTGGCCGCATGCCGGCACCGACTGGGCCGCGCGCCTGGGCGAGGTCGAGGAGACCTTCATCGCCCTGGTCGCCGCGATCACCCGTTTCGAACCGGCCGTCGTGTGCGTGGCCGACGACGACATCGAGGCCTACGCCCGCGCGCGCCTGGCCTCGGCCCGGGTGGACATGGTGCGCGTGCGCTTCGTGGTGCTGCCCTACAACGACACCTGGTTGCGGGATACCGGGCCGATCACGCTGGTGCCCGCCGGCGGGGGCAAGGGAACACCCGTGCTCCTGGACTTCCGCTTCACCGGCTGGGGCGGGAAGTTCGAGGCCGGCGAGGACGACCAACTGGTCGAGCGCCTTTCCCGCATGGGAATTTTCTCGAACAGTGTGGCCGAACCCATTGATTTCGCGCTGGAAGGTGGCGCCATCGAAACCGACGGCGCGGGCACCCTGCTGAGCACCTGGCGGTGCCTGGGCGAGCGCCATCCGGACAGCGACCCGGAGACCGTCGGCAAGCAGCTGGCGGCCTGGCTCCGCCAGGACCGGGTGCTGTGGCTGCGCCATGGCTATCTGGAAGGCGACGACACCGACGCCCACGTCGACACCCTCGCCCGCTTCGCCGCCCCGGACGCGATCGTGTTCCAGGCCTGCGACGACCCGGACGACAGCCATTACGGGGAACTGCGCGCCATGGCCGACGAGATCGCCGCGCTGCGCACCCGCGACGGACGCCCCTACCGCCTGTTCCCGCTGCCCTGGCCGCGGCCGATCCGCGACGCCGACGGCGACCGGCGGCTGGCCGCCAGCTACGCCAACTTCCTCATCGTCAACGGCGCCGTGCTGGTGCCCGCCTACGGCGACCCCGCCGACGACCCGGCTGCCGCGGTCCTGGCCGAGGCCTTCCCGGGGCGCGAGATCGTCCAGGTCCCCTGCCGCGCGCTGATCTGGCAGAACGGCAGCCTGCATTGCCTGACCATGCAGTTGCCGGCGGGGATAATGGCCGGATGAACCCGAAGAAGATCCTCCCCGTCGCGCTGGTGCAGGAGCGCAACCACGGCACGACCGAGGCCAACCTCGCCGTGATCGAGCAGCGCGTGGCCGAGGCCGCGCAAGCCGGCGCGCGCCTGGTGCTGCTGCAGGAACTCCACAACGGCGCCTACTTCTGCCAGCACCAGGACGTCTGCGAGTTCGAGCTGGCCGAACCGGTGCCGGGCCCGAGCACGCAACGCCTGGGCGAACTGGCGAAGCGGCACGGCGTGGTCATCGTCGGCTCGCTGTTCGAGCGCCGCGGCGCCGGCCTGTACCACAACACCGCGGTGGTGCTGGAGAAGGACGGCAGCCTCGCCGGCAAGTACCGCAAGATGCACATCCCCGACGACCCGGGCTTCAACGAGAAGTTCTACTTCACCCCCGGCGACCTCGGCTTCCATCCGGTGGACACCTCGGTCGGCCGCCTCGGCGTGCTCGTGTGCTGGGACCAGTGGTATCCGGAAGGCGCGCGGCTGATGGCGCTGGCCGGCGCGGAACTGCTGCTCTACCCGACCGCGATCGGCTGGGATCCCGACGACGACCAGGCCGAAAAGGACCGCCAGCGCAACGCGTGGATCCTCAGCCACCGCGGCCACGCCGTGGCCAATGGCCTGCCGGTGCTGTCGTGCAACCGCACCGGCCACGAGCCCTCGCCGGCACCCATGGAGAAAGCAGGACGCTCCGGCATCGACTTCTGGGGCTCCAGCCACGTGCTCGGCCCGCAGGGCGAGTTCCTCGCCGAGGCCGCGATCGACGCGCCCGAACTGCTGCTGGCCGAGGTGGACCTGCGCCGCAGCGAGGACGTGCGCCGGATCTGGCCGTTCCTGCGCGACCGCCGCATCGACGCCTACGGCGACCTGCTGAAGCGCTACCGTGACTGACGCCGCAGTCGAACCGGCGACGACGCAGCCCACGGCCGTCGTCGAGCGCGACGGCGTGCGCTACACGCTGCTCGGCACCGCGCATGTGTCCAGGGCCAGCGTGGACGCGGT
>DASWQG010000058.1:0-5050 GCA_036403775.1 Luteimonas sp. | reverse complement strand
GACGCGCTGGCGGCGCGCCTGCTTGACGCGTTGCCGTTCGCCCTCACCGCCGCGCAGGCGCGCGTGTTCGCGCAGGTGCGCGCCGACCTCGCGCAGCCGCGGCCGATGCTGCGCCTGGTGCAGGGCGACGTCGGCAGCGGCAAGACCGTGGTCGCGGCACTGGCGGCGATGCTCGCGGTGGGCTGCGGCCGCCAGGCCGCGTTGATGGCGCCGACGGAGCTGCTTGCCGAGCAGCACCTGGCCAACCTGCGCCAGTGGCTGGAACCGCTCGGGGTCCGCGTGGCCTGGCTGGCCGGCAAGGTCACCGGCAAGGCGCGCAAGGGCGTGCTCGACGCGGTCGCCTCGGGCGAGGCGCAGGTCGTGGTCGGGACCCATGCGCTGATGCAGGAGGGCGTGGTGTTCGCCGACCTCGCGCTGGCGATCGTCGACGAGCAACACCGTTTCGGCGTGCACCAGCGGCTCGCGTTGCGCGACAAGGGCGCGGACGGCCAGGGCGTGCCGCACCAGCTGGTGATGACCGCCACGCCGATCCCGCGCACGCTGGCGATGGCCGCGTATGCCGACCTCGACGTCTCGGCGATCGACGAGCTGCCGCCGGGCCGCACGCCGGTGCAGACCGTGGCGCTGGGCGCCGGCCGCCGCCCGGAACTGGTCGAGCGCATCCGCGCGGCCTGCGCGGAAGGCCGGCAGGCCTACTGGGTCTGCACCCTCATCGACGAGTCCGACGAGGTGGTCGCGCAGGCCGCGCAATCCACCTTCGAGCAGCTGTCGAAGTCGCTCCCCGGCCTGCGCATCGGGCTGGTCCACGGGAGGCAGAAGGCGAAGGACAAGCAGGCGACGATGCGCGCGTTCAAGGACGGCGCGCTGGACCTGCTGGTGGCGACGACGGTGATCGAGGTCGGCGTGGACGTCCCGAACGCCTCGCTCATGATCGTCGAGAACGCGGAGCGCCTGGGCCTGGCGCAGCTGCACCAGCTGCGCGGACGGGTGGGTCGGGGCAGCGCCGCCTCCAACTGCGTGCTGCTCTACCAGCCGCCGCTGTCGGCCCTGGCGCGGCAACGCCTGGAGACCATGCGCACGACCAGCGACGGTTTCCAGATCGCGGAGAAGGACCTCGCGCTGCGCGGTCCCGGCGAGCTGCTCGGCACCCGGCAGACGGGCCTGGCGGGCTTCCGCCTCGCCGACCTCGCGCGCGACGCGGACCTGCTGCCGCAGGTGCACGCGCTGGGCGACCAGTTGCTCGCGCAGTCGCCGGACGTGGCCGACGCGCTGGTCGCGCGCTGGATCGGCGGCGCCGCCCGCTACGCCGGCGCGTGAGCGACGCCGGTAGAATCCACCGATGGAACGCATCCCGCTGCTGATCGATACCGACCCCGGCGTGGACGACGCCCTCGCGCTGCTGATGGCGTTCGCAAACGACCGCCACGAAGTCGTCGGGTTGACCGTCGCCGCCGGCAACGTCGGCCTGCGCCACACCGTCGCCAACGCACTGAAGCTGTGCGAGGTCGCGGGGCGCGACGATGTACCCGTGTTCCCGGGTTGCGACAGCCCGCTGCTGCATGCCGCCGAGGACGCCGCGTTCGTGCATGGCGAAGACGGCTTCGGCGACACCGGCTACGCGCCCGCGGCCCGGGCCGCGGCGGATGAGCACGCCGCGCTGGCGATCCTGCGCCTGTCGCACGCCCACGCCGGCAGGCTGTTGCTGGTCGCGCTCGGACCCCTGACCAACCTCGCCCTGGCGCTGAAGCTCGACCCGACGCTGCCGCGGCGGGTGGCGCGCTGCGTGGTGATGGGCGGCGCGGTCACCGGGCACGGCAACATGACGCCCTCGGCCGAGTTCAACATCGCCTTCGATCCGGAGGCCGCGCACCTGGTGTTCTCGGCCTTCCCGCGGATCGAGCTCGCGGACTGGGAGGCGGTGCTCCGCCACGGGCTGCCCCACCAGGCGCTGGAAGGCTGGCTCGCCGAGGACACGCCCGAGGCCGCCTTCTATGCCGCGATCTCGCGGCAGACCCGCGACTGGGCCCGGGCCGCCGGCCGCGGCGAGCGTTGGCACTGCGCCGACGCGCTGGCCATGGCGCTGGCGCTGGCGCCGGACGGGGCGGAGCCGCTGCTCGAGCGCCCGATGGCGGTGGAGATCGGCCACGGCCGGGCCCGCGGCGCCACCCTGGTGGACTGGAACCGCCGCTTCGGCGGGGCCGACAATGCCGCCATCCTGATGGCCTACGACCAGGCCCGGTTCGAGGCCCTGGTCCGGGGGGCGCTGGGCTTGCGCGAGGGTCCGGCGGCGGGCTAAAATGCCGCGCTTACCCCGCAGAAACCGGTGCCGACGTGAAGGCCGAGATCCATCCCGATTACCGCGAAGTCGTCTTCCAGGACGTGACTTCCGACTTCAAGTTCCTGACCCGCTCGACGATCTCCACCAAGGAGACGATCAAGTGGGAGGACGGCAACGAGTACCCGCTGGCCAAGGTGGAAATCTCGTCGGCCACGCATCCGTTCTACACCGGCCAGAACAAGGTGATGGACACCAGCGGCCGCATCGACAAGTTCAAGAAGCGCTACACCAAGTAAGCGCCGCCCGTTCCTGGTCGACGCGACCAGGTCGAGTGTCCGCCAGGCGGCCGCCCCCGGGGCGGCCGTTTGCGTTTCGGCGCTGTGCGATAATGGCGATCTACCGATGACCCCCATTCGCGCCGACGACGAAGCCTCGGCGCGCACGCATCGAGGAGCCAGCGCAGTGTCCCAGACCCCCAAACTGGACCAGGTCACCCTGTCCGCAGGCGGCAAGTCCGTCGAGCTTCCCGTGCAGCATGGCACGCTCGGCAACCCGTGCATCGACATCGCGCGGCTGCCCCGGGAGACCGGCTGCTTCACCTACGACCCCGGCTTCGGCGCGACCGCGTCGTGCAAGTCGGCGATCACCTACATCGACGGCGACCAGGGCGTGCTGCTGTACCGCGGCTACCCGATCGAGCAGCTGGCCGCGCACTCGAGCTTCCTGGAAGTCGCCTACCTGCTGATGCACGGCGAGCTGCCGTCACAGGATGAGTTCGCGAAGTTCGAGGACCGCATCACGCACCACACGATGATGCACGAGGCGTTCAAGAGCTTCATCGGCGGCTTCCGCCACGACGCCCACCCGATGTCCATGCTGGTCGGCATGCTCGGCTCGATGGCGAGCTTCTACCACAACACCCTGGACCTCGAGGATCCGGAGCAGCGGCGCATGGCCGCGATCCGCCTGATCGCGAAGGTCCCGACCATCGCCGCGGCGTGCTACCGCCATTCCATCGGCTGGCCGCTGCGCTATCCGCGCAACAACCTCGAGTACGTCGAGCGCTTCCTGCACATGATGTTCGAGGTGCCGGCCGGTCCGCTCGAGCTCAAGCCGGTCGCCGCGCGCGCGCTGGACCTGCTGTTCATCCTGCACGCCGACCACGAGCAGAACGCGTCCACCTCCACCGTCCGCCTGGTCGGCTCCACCGGCGCCAACCCCTACGCCTGCGTCGCCGCCGGCGTGGCCGCGCTGTGGGGTCCCGCGCACGGCGGCGCGAACGAGGCGGTGCTGCGGATGCTCGCCGAGATCGGCGACGCGAAGCACGTGCAGTCGGCCGTGGACCGCGCCAAGGACAAGGAGTCGGGCTTCCGCCTGATGGGCTTCGGCCACCGCGTCTACAAGAACTTCGATCCGCGCGCGACGATCATCCGCGAGATGACCCACAAGGTGCTGGACGAGCTCGGCGTCGACGACCCGATGCTCGAGGTGGCGATGCGGCTGGAGGAGGCCGCGCTCAAGGACGACTACTTCGTCCAGCGCAAGCTCTATCCGAACGTCGACTTCTACTCGGGCATCATCTACAAGGCGCTGGGCATCCCGACCGAGATGTTCACGGTGATGTTCGCCATCGCCCGCACCGCCGGCTGGGTCTCGCACTGGCTGGAACAGCAGGAAGACCCGGAGTTCCGCATCGGCCGCCCGCGGCAGATCTACACCGGCGCCGCGGCGCGCGACTATCCCGCGAAGTAGTCGGAGATCTCGTCCTGCGCGATCAGTTCGCGCAGCTGGGCGGCCGAGGCCCGCTTCATCGGCTTCTCGTCCAGGCCCGACAGCGGCGCCTGCCGCAGCGCCAGCCGCGGCAGCACGGTCAGGTCGAACGCCAGTTCCTCGGCGGAGAACAGCCAGACCGGCGCGTCGATTTCACGCACCGGATCCAGCCGCAGGTGTCGCGCCCGCGATTCGGCCGGGATCCCGTGCTCCTCGAGGAAGCGCGCGACCGCGTCGGCATCATCGCTGAACAGCTGCAGGGCCACCGGCGCGTGCGCGTCGGCCGTGCCCTCGAGCACCGGGCCGACCAGCCTCGCATCGAACGCCGCGAAGAACTCCAGCGCGCGCAGCGCCGCCTCGCGGCGCGCCCGCAGGCCGGCGGCATGCGCTTCCCCGGCGAACAGGCGCTGGTACTCGCGCAGCGCTTCCTCGATCTCGCGGTTGCGCGGCAGCGAGGCGTCGTCGTGGATGCCCAGCCGGGACGCGGCCTTGAGCTTGGCCTGGTGGTAGTCGCGGATGCCGCCCTCGGCCATCAGCCGGGCCGCCTCGTGGGCGAGGCGGTGGCGGCGTTCCCGGGTGCGGGTCAGGGCGTGCTCGTGCGCGTGGCGACGGGCGTTCGCGTGTGGCATGGCGCGCTCCGGTCCTGGACCCGGCCCGACTGTAGCGCAGTCCGTGTCAGAAGATGTCGAACGCCGCTTCTTCCTGCGCCGCCTGCTCCGCGGCGTCGGGTTCGACGTAGGTGGCCATCCGCTCCACATCCTCGGCCTTCACCCATTCGCTGATGCCGCCGCTGCCCTCGGGCAGCAGCTGCCCGCCCGGGCCGACGGCCACGCGGACCATGCCGGGCGGGGGCTCGTTCGCGGCGACGGGGCGGCCCTCCAGCGCGACGCGCATGTAGTCGATCCAGATCGGCAGCGCGGCCTTGCCCCCGTATTCGCGATAGCCCAGCGATTTGAAGTCGTCGCGCCCGACCCAGACAGTCGTGACGACGCCGTCGCCGAA
>DASWQG010000057.1:0-6291 GCA_036403775.1 Luteimonas sp. | reverse complement strand
GAGGGTGGCCTGCGGCAGTGCCAGCAGGTCGGCCGCGCGCAGCACGGCCTTGGAGAGCACGGCGGCCGGATCGGGCGCCGGCGCCGCGGCGCGGAGGGGCGGGCGGACGGACATGGCGGACACCTCCTTTCAGATAAAAGGATAGGCGAAGGACCTTTCAGGAGCAAGCCGGCACGGGCCGCGGCGCCCCGGCGCTAGTGGTCCTTGTCGGGGATGCCGCCGATCTGGTCGCTGCGGACGTCGTCGCTGAAGTCCCGCCCGCCATCGCCCCGGTCGCCGATCGAGTCGTCGAGCTCGGGGTCGAGCAGGTCGCCCTGGTCGTCAACGCCGATGTTGTCCATCGCGGCGATCGAGCGCGGGTCGCGCAGCGGCGGCCCGCCACGACCGGGCACGTCGGCGCCGTCGTCCAGGCGTTTCTCGTCGGGCGGTGCATCGGGTCGGGTGGGATTGGATCGGGCCATGGGGGTGCTCCTCGTTTGTTCCGATGCTGGACCTTTGGCTGTTACGGCGGCGAAAACGCGCCGGTATCATCCCGGCATGACGCCGACGGACGCGCTCGACAACCCGTTCTGGTCCTCGCTGCGCACGCGCCACCGCGACATCGCGCTGCTCGCCGACGACGTGGCGCGCTATCCCGCAGACTTCGCCCCGTTCCTCGGCGTGGCCCATGCGCACGCGCAGGTGGACGACGCGCTGGCGGCGCTCGTGGCCCCCGGCGAGAGCGTCTACCTGCTCGGCGTGCTGCCGGCGGTGCCGCGCGGCTGGCGGTGCGAGGCGTTCCGCCCGCTGGCGCAGATGACCTGCCCGCGGCCGCTCGAAGTCCCCGACGGCCCGGCGATCGTGCCGTTGGGCGAGCGCCACCGGGGCGACGCGCTGGCGCTGACCTCGCTGGTCTATCCACATTACTTCCGCCAGCGCACGATGGAGCTGGGCCGCTATGTCGGCATCTATCGCGGCAGACAACTTGCGGCAATGATCGGCGAGCGCCTGGGCACCAGCGACACCCGCGAGATGAGCGCCATCTGCACCCATCCGTCGTTCACCGGGCTGGGCTACGCGCGGCGGCTCACGGCGACGCTGGGCAACGACAACCTCGAACGGGGCCTGCTGCCATTCCTGCACGTGAGCCACGATAACGTCCGCGCCTTGAACCTGTACCGGTCCATGGGCTACGCACACCGGACCGACATCGGCTTCTGGTCGCTGACGCGGCCGATGTAGCGCCGACCCAGGGTCGGCATGCCGGTTGTCGCCCGACCATGGGTCGGGCGCTACGGCTCGCCGGGGTGATAGATGCGTGCGGTGTGTCCGCGCAGCTGCTCCGGCCGGAAATACACCTCGCGCAGGTTGCCAGTGGCGTAGCGGTCCGCCTCGTCGTTGAAGTGCGGCGATGCCGGATCGCCGCTGGCGCCGCCCGCGGTGATCGCGCGGGCGCGCACCCGCTCGCCGAATTCCACCACGGCGACGAAGCTGTTGCCGCTGCTGCCGTAGTAGCGCCGGGTGCCGGGCCAGCGGTGCGCGCCGAACGAGGCCAGCGAGCCCCAGCGCGAGGAGACGAAGGGGACAGGGATGCTTGGCGCCGCGTCGTCGAAGGGTTGCACGAGGTCGCCGGTCAGGCGCTGGAAGCGGTTGATCTCGCCCCAGGGCGTGCCCCAGTGGCCGAAGTCGGCCTGCAGCCGCGCCACCGCCGCATCGAAGGCCGCGAGGCGTCGTTGCGGGCCCGCGGCGCCGGCCATGTAGTCGTACACCGGCACGCCGGCCGCGCGCGCGTCGCCGGCCACGTCGTCCCACAGCGCGTCGCCCCAGAACACCGCGAGCGAGGTCGGGATCGAGGCGATGCCCCAGCGGAAGTCCCAATCGCGCAGCACGGCGATCGGCGCGCGCAGCTGTTCCTTGCGCGGATCGTCGCCCGGCAGCGCGTCGAAATCCGCGACCAGCACCGGCACCAGCCGCGCGAAGGCCGTCAGGTAGGGGTCGTAGGCGGTCGCGACCAGCCGGTCGAGGCTGTAGTCCGACGCGCCGGCGAGCAGCCGCAGCGCGTTCTCGCCGCGCGGGTTCTCGCCGAAGCTGTCCATGTAGCGCGGGTAGTCCTCGCGCCGCGGGCTGTACTCCCCGGCGGCGGAGTAGGGCCAGTTGTTGGTGTTCATCACCCAGCCGTTGGGCGGGTTGATGACGTTCGGCGCGTCGGCCAGCGCGTGCAGGCCCTGCCAGTCGGTCGCCGGGTCGCTGCCGTCGACCGGTTTGGTGTAGTCGAAACGGTCGTCGCGCACCGGGATGAACTGCGGATGCAGGTAGGCGATCTCGCCCCGGTCGCTGGCGAACAGCGTGTTGTTGGAGGAATTGGCCTTGAGCTCCGCGACCTCGAGGTAACTGGCCAGGTCGTGTGCCTTGGTCCGCAGCCAGCTTTGCTGGAGCGCGGCGACGGGCGTGTTCATCAGCGCCATGGCGATCCACTTGCCGTCGGCGGCGCGCACGATCGGGCCATGGTGGGTGGCGTGGGTGGTGAAGCGCCGCTCCGCCATCGAGCCGTCGGCGGCGCGGTAGGGCACCACGATCTCGCGCGTCGCGACCGGGCGCAGTGCTTCGCCGTACCGGTAGAAGAACTTCCCGTCGCGACGCACGATGGTCTCGGCGAACTCGTCGACCACGTCCGCGCCGGTGGAGGTGTGCATCCAGCCGACGTGGCGGTTGAAGCCCTGGTAGATGAAGAACTGGCCCCAGGTGACCGCGCCGTAGGCGTCCAGGCCCTCGTCGCTGGACATCTGCAGCTCGGAGCGGAAGAAGAACGAGGTGTGCGGGTTGATCAGCAGCAGCGCGTGGCCGTCGGTGGTGTTGGCCGGCGCGATCGCGATGCCGTTGGAGCCGGTGGGCTCGTGCCAGCTGGGCGGCGGCTCGGCGAACGCGATCCCAGCGCCGGGATCGCCACCATAAAATTCGGCAAGCCCCTTGAGCGACACCCGCTCGATGTCGCCGCCGATGCTGCCCTCGCTGAAGCTCAGCGCCATCCACGGCTCGAAGCGGGTGATCACGCGCGGCGTGACCTGCGGGTGCGTCGCCAGGTAGTAATTCAGGCCGGCGGCCCAGGCGTCCATCAGTTCGCGCAGCCAGGCGGGGCTCTCGCCGTACATCCGCTGCAGGTCCACCGGATCGATGAACAGTTTCATCCGCAGGTCCTGCCAGATCGCGGACTCGCCTTCGGCTTCGGCCAGGCGTCCCATGGCGTTGATGAAGTTGGTCTCGACCCGGTTGAAGTCGTCCTCGGCCTGCGCGTAGGCCATGCCGAAGACGGCGTCGGCATCGGTGCGACCGTGCACGTGCGCCAGGCCCCAGTCGTCACGGGTGATGGTGACCGCTTGCGCGCGGGCCTGCCAACGCGCCAGCTCATCGGCGCCGGGCGACTGCGCCAGGGCGGCGGCCGCGGGACCGAGCGCCAGCAGCAGGCACAGCGTGGCCGTGCGCAGGCGCGCGTGCAGGACAGGTGCAGGCATCGTCATGACTCCCCGGTGGTTCCCGCGCCACCGTAACAGGCCGCCGACGATTCATCACCCGTTCGCGCAGTCGCCGCCCTGCAGCGCCTACACTGGCCGCATGCGACGCCCGTCCCCCCCGCTGGCGGCCTTGCTGGGCCTGGTGGCAGCCGTGTCTCTGGTCGCCGGTTGCCGGCAATCCGAGCCGCCGGTGCCCAAGGCCCCGCAACAGACCTCGGCGAGCGCCGACGAGGGCGGCGCCATCAGCTCGCCCGTCGTCACCACCGAGCCGCTCGACGAGGACATCCTGGCCGGCACGCGCTGGCCCGCCGCGACGCTCACCTCCGGCAAGGCCTGGGTCGGTTGCAGCACCGACTACGCGGAGGCCGGCGACGGCGTGCCGCTGGTGGACCTGGGTTACCTCAGCGTGGTGGACGCGATGGAGCCGTGCCGCGAGCCTGGGATCGTCCGCCTGCGCTACGAGGGCAAGATCTCCTCGGACTTCGCCGAGCTGGTCGAGCGGGTGACGGCGATGGCCGAGCGCATGGACATCCCGCGCCGCATCCTCGACATCGACTCGGCGGGCGGCCAGGTGGAGGACGGAATCCGCGCCGGCGACGCCATCGGCGACGCGGGCTGGACGATCTGGGTGCGCGAGGGCGACCTGTGCCACAGCGCCTGCGTGTTCATCCTGGCGGCCGGCGACAACCGGCTGGTGTCCGGGCCGGTCGGCATCCATCGCATCATCCGCCTGTACTCCGAGGCGACCACCCGCGCCGAACTCGACAAGGAGCAGCGCGCGGTGCACGACCGGATCAAGGACTACTTCCTGCGCAACGGCGCCGACGTCGCGGTGGCGGACATGATGATGACCGTGCCCAGCCGCGACCTGCGCCTGCTCACTCCGGAGGAGCTGCGCCGGTTCGGCCTGTCGGGCAGCAACCCGGTGCACGAGGACCTCGAGCGGATCCGCCTTGTGCGCAAGTGCGGCGAGGATTTCGTCCATCGGCGCGAAGCCTTCGTCCGCGCGTTCGAGCGCAAGTGCGCGACCGACGGCGAGGACGTCGAGGGCATGGGCGACTGCGGCGTCGAACTGCGCGAGAAGTTCGGGTTCCCGGACCACAGGTGCCCCACCGAAAGCCCGCTCGCGGAGTACGACGCCGCCTAGCCGTCCGGCGCGGGTCGCGCTCGAAGCTAGTCGCGCTCGAAGCGTTCCAGGTCTTCGAACAGGTGCAGGTTGCGGCGGATGCCGTCCGCGCCGTCGTCCAGGCGCGCGTACAGCCGGTCGGGCCGGCGCGCGGCGCGCGCCGTCCAGGCCCAGGTGGCGAGCATCCCGAGCAGGCCGATGGCGAGGCTCACCCAGATCCAGCCGGGGGTCGGCCCCGCGGCGCGGTCCGGCGAGAGGCCGGCGAACCCGACGACCACCACGACCCACATCACCCACCACGGCGCGCCGCAGGCGTTCGAGTTCAGCACCTGCACGCGCAACATCAGCCGCAGGCGCCTCTGGATGGCGAGCACGGGCGCGCCGTAGTCGAGCGTGACGGCCAGCCCTGCAACGAGGCCGGCCAGGATGACGTGGAGCACGCCGAAGGCGTGGAGCGCGATGCCCGCGACGAGCAGTCCGGGCACGCCCGGGTTCTGCCGCCAGCAGGCGACGCCGAGCACGATGAGACCGGCGCCGAGGAGCGCCTGCAGGGTGAGTCCGACCAGCAGCGGGCGGAGGTTGCGCCGCGCGCGGTCGAGCCGGTGCTCGCGCAGCAGGGCCGCCTGCAGCGCTTCCTGGCGGGCGAGGCGCGCGTCGAGCGCATTCCAGCCGGACTTGAGGTCGTCGAGTTCCATGGTGGGTTTCCTTGGTGGGCGCGCCGGGCGGCGGTTCAGAACTGCTCGCGGATCCGCTGCTTGAGCCGCGAGACCTTGGTGGAGACGTTGCTTTCGCTGATGCCGAGCACGTCGGCGATCTCGCGCTGGCTGCGCTCCTCGAGGTAGAGCAGCATCAGCGCCCGATCCAGCGGCGGCAGCGCCGAGATCACGCGGCGCAGGGTGCGCAGGCGGGCGTCGGTGTCGGGGTCCTGGTCGTGGCCGCCGGTGGCGACGGCGAGCGCGGCATCCTCGTCGTCGTCGAGCGGGACGTGGTGGCGATCGCGCAGCGTGCGTCCGCGCAGGTGCGAGATGGCGACGTTGAGCGCGATGCGGTACATCCACGTGGTCGCCGGCCGCTCGGGCGAGTAGCCGGGCCACGCGCGCCAGAGCTGCACGGCGATGTCCTGCGCCAGGTCGTCGCGGTCGGCGCGGTTGGCGGCGTAGCTGTGGGCGATCTTGAACACGATGCCGCGGTGGCGCTGCAGCAGCGCCTCGAAGGCTTCGCGGTCGTCGTGCGTCATCGCGCTGGCGAGTTCCATGCCGTGTCCGTCGCGGACGCCCCTGCGTCCCTCGACACGGTGATTCGCACGACGCGGCCGGATCTCACACGGCCCCGCGCCTCAGCGTCCGCCGCCGCCCCCACCGCCGCCTCCGCCGCCGGAAAAACCGCCACCGCCCCCGCCCGAGCTGCTGCCGGGCGGCGTGGACGAGGAGGCGATCTGCGCGCCCAGGCCGGCGCCCAGCGCGTGCGTGAACTGGCCGACGCTGCCCAGGCGCGCGCCGCTGTACCAGGGCATCGCCGCGGTGGCGGCTTCGGCGGCGGCCGCGCCCACGGCCGCGGTGAACTGTTCGGTCCACGCATCCTCCACCTCGAGCGCGACGGCGCAGGGCAGCAGGCGCTGGAAGCGGTCCACGTCCAGCCGCGGGGCTGCGCCCGCGCCAGGGCCCTGCAGCCGCGCGA
>DASWQG010000056.1:0-2006 GCA_036403775.1 Luteimonas sp. | reverse complement strand
GGCGACGGCGGGGATGGCGAGCTCGCCCGCGAGCGACTGCAGCGCGTGCAGGCGGCGCGCGTCGTCCGCGCCGCGGTGCAGCTCCACCGCCAGCCACAGGCGGCCCTCGAAGCGCGCGCGCAGCCATTCGCCGTCCGCGCGCGAGGGTTCCGCGCCCGGGATCCACAACGCCAGCAGGCCGGGCAGGCCGTCCTCCAGGTCCTCGCGCAGCAGCCGGTATTCGCCCTTGGCCGAGCGCCGGCGGCCCTGCGTGATCAACCGGCACAGCGCGGCGTAGCCATCACGGTCCTCGACCAGCAGCACCAGCTTCAGGCCGTCCTCCAGGCCGCCGTCATCCAGCGTGACCTCGCTGCCGACGATCAGCGGCACTCCCGTCTCGCGCGAGGCCTCCAGCGCGCGGACGATGCCGGCCAGCGAGCATTCGTCGGTGATCGCCAGCGCGGCGTAGCCCTGTTGCCGCGCGCGTTCGAACAGTTCGCCGGCGTCGGAGGCGCCGCGGCCGAAGCTGAAGTCGGACAGGCAGTGCAGTTCGGCGTAACCGGACATCGTCATGCGAACCAGCCCTGCAGCATCAGCGGCGCCTCGGTGCTGCCGGCGGGGCGGAAGGCCCAGGCGTGCTGGCCGTCGGCGGTTTCCACCAGGTAGTAGTCGCGGCGGACGTCGCCGCCGTCCCACCAGCCGCTCTCGATCCGCTCGGGCCCGGCGAGCAGCTGCAGCCCGTGGCCGCGCAGCGGCACGGGCTGGGGCAGCAGCCAGGTGGGCCGCGGCGCGGCGGGGACGGGGAGCCTGGTCGCCGCCGGCATCGGCACGCGCCGCCACGCCTGCTCGGGGCGGTGGTCCTCGCGGTCGGCCAGGCCGTGCACCGCGTCCTCGCCCAGGCGTGCGCGCAGGCGCTCGCGCAGCGTTTCCCAGGGCACGGCCTGCGCCGGACGCTCGTCGAACAGTTCCCGCCCGGCCGGCACGAACGGCGGCAGGTCCTCGGCGAGCAGGCGCATGCCGCGCACCGGCGCCGGCACGCGGACGTGGTCGAGCCGGCTGCGCGCCAGTTCGAACAGCAGCGCCGGATCGCGTTCGGCAGCGAGCAGGCCGACCACGACCTCGGTGTCCGCATGGCCCTCGTGTTCCAGCCGCACGACGAAACGCTGCACGCCGCCGTCGCGCCCGGCCAGGTACGCGGCCAGGTCCGCGGTCATGCGCCGCAGCGGGAACAGCAAGGCCTGCGAGCTCTCGACGTCGTAGGCCAGCTCGATGCGCAGGTCGAAGCGGTCCGGTGGCGCGTAGGCGACGATCGGGTCGGGCGCGCCGCGCAACCGGTCCAGGTGCTGCAGCAGGCCCGGGCCGAAGCGCTTGCCCAGCGCGTCGCGCGGCGCGTCGAACAGCTGGCCGAGCCGGCGCAGGCCCATCGCGTGCAGCGCCTCGGCCTGCCCGGGCGCCAGCAGCGCGCGCGACACCGGCGTGCGCGCCAGCGCAGTACGCAGCGTCGCCTCGTGCACGATCGCCAGGCCGTCGTGCATCCCGGCCAGCACCCGTGCCGCGCGCGGGTTGGGCGCCACCGCGATGCGATGGGCGAAGCCGAGCGCCTGCAGGTCCGCGCGCAGCCGCCGTTCGAACACGGGCCACGGCCCGAACAGGCGCAGGCTGGCCTGGATCTCGAGCACGATCGCGTCGTCGGGGATGCCGTTGAACGCCGCGGTGGAGACCTGCGAGCTGTAGCGGTACGCCCAGGCGGCGAGGAAATCGCGCCAGCGCGCGACCTCCGCGCCGTCGTACTCGACGGTGGCGAAATCGGCCAGCAGGGCATGCGCCGCGGCCAGCGATTGCCCCGCGCGCAGGCCGGCGCGCGCGGCCGCAGGGTTCACCGCGGCGAGCACGCGCTTCTGCGCCGGCCCGGTGACCAGCGCCAAGGGTGCGTCAGGCGCGGGATGGCGGCGGAGGACGCCGTCGAGCGCCAGTTGCGGCAGGTGCAGGCAGGCCCAGAGCATCGCCGTCAGCCATGCAGGTCGAAG
>DASWQG010000055.1:0-2411 GCA_036403775.1 Luteimonas sp. | reverse complement strand
CGACGCGTGCGCGCGCGTGGCCGTGGCCAACGACGTGCGCGTGCTGCACCTGCGCGGCGTGTCCTCGCGGGCGCGGCCGGTGTTCGTCGAATGGCACAAGCACCGCGGGCTGTGGCGCTATTTCCGCAAGTTCGAAGCCCCGCGCCGCAGCGCCGCTGTCCGCGCCGCGGTCTTCCTCGCCATCTTCGCCCGCTTCCCCCTCGCGGCGCTCAAGAAGATTTTGAGCCACGGATGAACACGGATGGACACGGATAGGGCAGACAGAACAGTTCCGCCCTATCCGTGTTGATCCGTGTGATCCGTGGCAAAAACCGCTCTCAGCGGTGGCGGTTGATCTCGTCGCGGAGCGCCTGGGCGGCGGTGGCGGCGGCGGTGGCGTAGTCGTCGCCGGCGGAGGCGTAGAGGACGGCGCGGGAGGAGCTGACGACGAGGCCGTTGCCGTCCGCGGTCCTGGCGTTGGTGACGACGGCTTCGACATCGCCGCCCTGGGCGCCGACGCCGGGCACCAGGAAGGGCAGGTCGCCGACGATCGCGCGGACTTCGCGCAGCTGCTCGGGCCAGGTCGCCCCGACCACCAGCATGCAGTTGCCGTGCGTGTTCCATTCGCGGGCCACGGTCTCGGCGACATGCTGGTACAGCGGCAGGCCGTCGGCGGCGACGATGTCCTGGAAGTCCGTCGCCCCGGGGTTCGAGGTGCGGCACAGCACCACCACGCCCTTGTCCGCGCGATCGAGGAACGGCAGCAGCGAATCGCGCCCCAGGTAGGGATTGGCCGTGACCGCGTCGGCGCCGTAGCGGTCGAAGGCCTCGGCCGCGTAGTGCTGGGCGGTCGAGCCGATGTCGCCGCGCTTGGCGTCCAGGATCACCGGGATGCCCGGGTGCGCGTCGTGGATCTGCGCGATGAGCCGCTCGAGGGCATGCTCCGCGCCCAGCGCGGCGAAATGCGCCACCTGCGGCTTGAAGCAGCACACGAACTCCGCCGTCGCGTCCACGATGTCGCGGCAGAACGAGAACACCGCGTCCGCATCGCCCGCGAACCTCACCGGAAACTTCGCAGGCTCCGGATCCAGCCCCACGCACACCAAGGTGTTCGCTTCGCTCCAGCGCTGCCGCAGCTGTTGCATGAAATCCATCACGACCTCCTTGGTTTTTGCCACGGATTACACGGATCAACACGGATAGAGCAAACCAATAGTAAAAGCTTTATCCGTGTTGATCAGTGTTCATCCGTGGCAAAAGGCCCTTCTGGCAGAGTCGCGCTACTTGAGGGCCTTGAAGCGCAGGCGATGGGGGCCGGCGTCGTCGCCGAGGCGGCGCTTCTTGTCCTCCTCGTACTCGCGGTAGTTGCCCTGGAAGAACTCCACGTGCGAGTCGCCCTCGAAGGCGAGGATGTGCGTGGCGATGCGGTCCAGGAACCAGCGGTCGTGCGAGATCACGAAGGCGTTGCCGGGGAACTCCAGCAGCGCGTCCTCGAGCGCGCGCAGCGTCTCGATGTCGAGGTCGTTGGACGGTTCGTCGAGCAGCAGCACGTTGCCGCCCTGCAGCAGGGTCTTGGCCATGTGCAGGCGGCCGCGCTCGCCGCCCGACAGCGTGCCGACCAGCTTCTGCTGGTCCTGCCCCTTGAAGTTGAAGCGGCCGATGTAGGCGCGCGACTGGATCTCGACGCCGTTGATGTTGAGGATGTCCAGGCCGCCGGAGACTTCCTGGAAGACGTTGTGGTTGCCCTCGAGCTTGTCGCGGCTCTGGTCGACGTAGGCCAGCTTGACCGTCGGGCCGATGTCGATCTCGCCCGAATCCGGCTTCTCCTGCCCGGTGATCATCTTGAACAGCGTGGACTTGCCGGCGCCGTTCGGGCCGATGATGCCGACGATCGCGCCCGGCGGCACGCTGAAGCTCAGGTCGTCGATCAGCAGGCGGTCGCCGAAGCGCTTGGAGACGTTGCGGAACTCGATCACCTTGTTGCCCAGGCGCTCGCCCGGCGGGATGAAGATCTCGTTGGTCTCGTTGCGCTTCTGGTAGTCGACCGACTGCAGCTCCTCGATCCGGGCCAGGCGCGCCTTGCCCTTGGAGCGGCCGCCCTTGGCGTTCTGCCGCGCCCACTCCAGTTCCTTGGCGATCGCCTTCTGCCGCGCCTTCTCCTGCGATTCCTCGCGCTTGAGGCGGTCCTCCTTCTGCACCAGCCACTCGGTGTAGTTGCCCTTCCACGGGATGCCGCGGCCGCGGTCGAGCTCGAGGATCCACTCGGCGGCGTTGTCGAGGAAGTAGCGGTCGTGGGTCACCGCGACCACGGTGCCGGTGTAGCGGGCCAGGTACTGCTCCAGCCACTCCACCGATTCGGCGTCGAGGTGGTTGGTCGGCTCGTCGAGCAGCAGCATGTCCGGCTTCTGCAGCAGCAGGCGGCACAGCGCGAC
>DASWQG010000054.1:0-3946 GCA_036403775.1 Luteimonas sp. | reverse complement strand
GGCGTTCCCGGGGGCGACCTTCAAGTTCGCGCCACCCAAGGGCGTGGACGTCATCGACGGCTGAAGCCCGCGTTCAGGCGGTTCTCACGGCGTTTCGACGGCCACGCCGGCACAGTTTCGTCCACGCCGCGATCGAAGCGCGGTAGTGGGCCCCCCATGACGCGCACGCTCCCCATCATCGCCGCCCTCTCCGCCAGCCTGCTGGTCGGCGGTTTCTCCGCGGGCGTGCAGACCCGTACCGCGTCGGCGGCGGTCGCCGAACCGCTCGCGCAGGCGCTGGCCCTGGAGACGCAGCAGCGCCTGGCCGCCGAGTTCGCGTCGCAACCCGTCACCTTCGCGCTGGGCGGCACCCGGAGCTGGCCCGCCGCGGCAGGACTGCTGCGCGTGCGCGGCGAGGGCACCGCCGGCTTCGGCGAGGAGGGCGAGGCGACCGCGACGATCGAAGCGCTGTCCGACCCGCGGGCCCGGCGCTGGGTGCGGCTGGAGTACCAGCTGCTCTGACGCCCCGGGCGATGGGCGACAATTCCCCGGATGCCCCGCCGCCCGCCCGCGACCACGACGGACCTGCTCACCCGCGACAACGCCGCGCTGCGCCCGCTGGCCGAGCGCATGCGCCCGCGCACGCTCGACGAGATGGTCGGCCAGCGGCGGCTGCTCGCGCCCGGCTCGGCGCTGCGCCGGGCGGTCGAGTCCGGGCGCGTGCACTCGATGATCCTCTGGGGTCCGCCGGGTTGCGGCAAGACCACCCTAGCGCTGCTGCTGGCCCGCTATGCGGACGCGGAGTTCCGGGCGATCTCCGCCGTGCTCTCGGGGCTGCCGGAGGTGCGGCAGGTGCTCGCGGAAGCCGCGGCCCGGTTCGACGAGGGCCAGCGCACGGTGCTGTTCGTGGACGAGGTGCATCGTTTCAACAAGGCCCAGCAGGACGCGTTCCTGCCGCACATCGAGCGCGGCAGCATCCTGTTCGTCGGCGCCACCACCGAGAACCCTTCCTTCGAGCTCAATTCCGCGCTGCTGTCGCGCTGCCGCGTTCACGTGATGGAGGCGCTCTCGGTCGAGGACCTCGTGCTCGCGCTGCGGCAGGCGCTCGGGGACGCGGAGCGCGGGCTCGGCGGCCGCGGCCTGCAGGTGGGCGACGAGCAGCTGGCGCTGGTCGCACAAGCCGCCGACGGGGACGTGCGCCGCGCGCTCACCCTGCTGGAGATCGCGGCCGAACTGGCGGAGGAGGGCAGCGACGACGCCACCGGCGCCGCGATCACCGACGCCACCCTGGCGCAGGTGCTCGCCGACCGCACGCGCCGCTTCGACAAGGGCGGCGAACAGTTCTACGACCAGATCTCCGCGCTGCACAAGTCGGTGCGCAGCTCCAACCCGGACGCGGCGCTGTACTGGCTGGCGCGCATGCTCGACGGCGGCGCCGACCCGGCCTACCTGGCGCGCCGGATCACGCGCATGGCGGTGGAGGACATCGGCCTGGCCGACCCGCGCGCGCTGGCGATGGCGATCGACGCCTGGGACACGTTCGACCGGCTCGGCAGCCCGGAGGGCGACCTCGCGCTGGCCCAGGTGGTGATCTACCTGGCGAGCACCGCCAAGTCCAACGCCGGCTACGCGGCGTTCAACGCCGCGCGCCGCGACGTCGCCGGGCACGGCACGCTCGAGGTGCCGCTGCACCTGCGCAATGCGCCCACCAAGCTGATGAAGCGCCTCGGCTACGGTACCGGCTACCAGTACGACCACGACGCCGAGGGCGGCATCGCCCTCGACCAGACCGCCTTTCCCGACGCGATGGGCGAGCGCGTCTACTACGAACCGGTCGCGCGCGGCCTGGAACTCAAGCTCAAGGAAAAGCTCGACGCGTTGCGCGCCGCCCGCGAGCAGGCCCGCAAGCGCTGACGACGCCGCCTTCACGAGGCGCTGTCCATCCCGATGGCACGGTGAATGCGCCCCGGCTACCCGCGAGCGCGCCCTGGTCGATCCCACCGTCCCCGCCGTGTTGTCCGCCTTCGCGCCCGCCGGCCCGGAGGCTGCGACCGTGCTGCGCCTGTTCTGGATCATGCTCGCGGGCACGGTGGTGGTGTGGGTGGCGGTGCTGGCGATTGCCTGGCACGCGGCGCGCCGCGACCACGCGCCGGTGCGCGGGGCGCGCTGGCTGATCGTCGCCGGCGGGGTCGCCACGCCGACCCTGGTGCTCGCGGTCCTGCTGGCCTACGGCCTGTGGCTGATGCCGCGCGTGCGCGCTGCCGTTCCCGCCGATGCGCTGCGCGTGTCGGTGTCCGGCGAGCAATGGTGGTGGCGCGTGCATTACCCGGGGACGGGGCTGGACACCGCCAACGAGATCCACGTCCCGGTGGGCCAGCCGGTGGCCTTGTCGCTCGAAAGCCCGGACGTGATCCACTCGTTCTGGGTCCCGGCGCTGGCGGGCAAGCTCGATCTCATCCCCGGGCGCCGCAACACGCTGGTGCTGCAGGCGGACGCGCCGGGCGTGTTCCGTGGCGCCTGCGCCGAATTCTGCGGCGCCTCGCACGCGCAGATGCGGTTGCTGGTGGTGGCGCAGGCGCCGGCGGACTTCGAGGCCTGGCAGCGCCGCCAACTGGCGCCCGCGCGCGGCGTCGCGCATCGCGCCGGTCGCGACGCGTTCCTGCGCAACGGTTGCGGCGCCTGCCACGCGGTGCGCGGGACGCCGGCGATCGGCCGCGTCGGCCCGGACCTCACCCACGTCGGCGGCCGGCTGGAACTCGCCGCCGGCGCGCTGCCGAACGAGGCGTCCGCGTTCCGCGACTGGATCGCGCGGCCGCATGCGAGCAAGCCGGGCGCGCTGATGCCTGGTTTCGACACGCTGGGCGACGCCGAGGTCGCGGCGATCGCGGCGTGGCTGGAGTCGCTGCAATGAGCGCGGCCGGCGACGCGCACGACGCCGCCACCCGGCGCCTGCACGCGGCCTGGCAGGCGCCCTCGGGCTGGCGCTACTGGTCCGCGGTCAACAACTCCATCGTCGGTCGCTGGTACACGGCGACCGCGATCGCGTTCTTCCTGTTCGCCGGCCTGCTGGCCCTGCTCATGCGCCTGCAGCTGGCGGTGCCCGGAAACACGCTGGTCGAGGCCGACACCTACAACCAGCTGTTCTCGCTGCACGGCTCGGTGATGATGTTCCTGTTCGCGGTGCCGATCTTCGAGGCGTTCTCGATCCTGATCCTGCCATCGGTGCTGGGCGCGCGCGACCTGCCGTTCCCGCGCCTGTCGGCGTTCGGCTTCTGGTGCTTCCTGATTGGCGGCGTGTTCGTCTGCGGCTCGATCTTCTTCGATTCCGCGCCCAGGGACGGCTGGTTCATGTACCCGCCGCTCAGCATCGCCTACAGCGAGGGCAAGGGCTCGGACATCTGGCTGCTCGGCCTGAGCTTCATCGAGGTCGCCTCGATCGCGGCCGCGGTGGAGCTGATCGTCGGCGTGCTGAAGACGCGCCCGCCGGGGATGCGGATCCAGCTGATGCCGCTGTACGCGTGGTACATCCTGGTCGTCGCCGCGATGATCCTGTTCGCGTTCCCGCCGCTGATCGCCGGCGACCTGATGTTCGAGCTGCAGCGCATGCTCGGCTGGCCGTTCTTCGATCCCGCGCGCGGCGGCGACCCGCTGCTGTGGCAGCACCTGTTCTGGATCTTCGGCCACCCGGAGGTCTACATCATCTTCCTGCCGGCGATCGCGCTGGTCGCGATGATCGTGCCCACGTTCGCGCGACGGCCGATCGTCGGCTACAGCTGGATCGTGCTGGCGGCGGTGGGCACGGGCTTCCTCGGCTTCGGGCTGTGGGTCCACCACATGTTCACCACCGGCCTGCCGAACATCAGCATCGGCTTCTTCTCGGCGGCATCCGAGGCGGTGGCGATACCGACGGCGGTGCAGATCTTCGCCTTCATCGCCACCCTGTGGGCCGGCCGCGTGGTGTGGTCCA
>DASWQG010000053.1:0-10431 GCA_036403775.1 Luteimonas sp. | reverse complement strand
CCGGCTTGCTCGCCGGGATCCTGGGCGGCGCGCTGGTCGCGACGGCGGTCAACGCCTCGCTCAGCGAGGCGCAGCTGCTCGACTGGGGCTGGCGGGTGCCGTTCCTTGTCGGCGGCGTGTTCGGCTTCGCCGCGCTGTACGTGCGCCGCCGCCTGCACGAGACGCCGGTGTTCGCGAGCCTGCGCGAGCAGCGCGCCTTGTCGGCGCGGCTGCCGCTCGCCGTGGTGCTGCGCGACCACCGCGGCGCCGTGGCCCTGTCGATGCTGCTGACCTGGCTGCTCACGGCTTCGGTGGTGGTCTCGATCCTGATGATGCCCGCGCTGCTGCAGCAGGCCGGCGTCGCGCGCGACGCCGCGCTGCAGGCGAACAGCCTCGCCATCGCGTGCGCGATGCTGGGCAACCTCGCGGCCGGCGCGCTGGCCGACCGCTACGGCGAGGGCCGCGTGCTGGCGGCGTGGAGCGCGCTGATGGGCGCGTCGTTCTGGATCTTCTACACGCAGGCGCCGCTGCATCCGCAGTGGCTGTTCCCGCTGTACGCGCTGGTCGGCACGAGCGTCGGCCTCACCGCGATGGTGCCCTCGATCGCCGTCAACGCGTTTCCCGCGCCGGTCCGCTTCAGCGGCCTGTCGTTCTCCTACAACGTCGCCTACGCGATCTGCGGCGGCGCCACGCCGGTCGCCATCACCCTGCTGCTGCGCGACCACGCGCTGGCGCCCGCGTACTACCTCGCGGCGATGGCGGTCGTCGGCGTCGCGCTTGGGGTCGTGGTGGAAATGAAAAAGGCGGGCCGAAGCCCGCCTTTCCCGGTCACCGGCTGAAAGCCCGCGGTCAGGCGGCGCCGGCGCCCTCGCCTTCGGCGACGGCCTTCATCGACAGGCGGATGCGGCCCTGCTTGTCGACTTCCAGCACCTTGACCTTGACCATGTCGCCTTCCTTCAGCACGTCGCCGACCTTCTCGACGCGCTCGTTGGAGATCTGCGACACGTGCACCAGGCCGTCCTTGCCGGGGGCGATGGTGACGAACGCGCCGAAGTCCATCAGCTTGGCGACCCGGCCCTCGTAGATCCGGCCCGGCTCGACGTCCGAGGTGATCTGCTCGATGCGCGCCTTGGCGGCCTGGCCGGCGGCGGCGTTGACCGAGGCGATGGTGATCGTGCCGTCGTCCTGGATGTCGATCTGCGTGCCCGTCTCCTTGGTGATGCCCTGGATCACGGAACCGCCCTTGCCGATCACCTCGCGGATCTTGTCCGGGTGGATCTTCAGCGTGATCAGGCGCGGCGCGAAGTCGGACAGCTCCGGGCGCGGCGCGGTCAGCGCCTTGGCCATCTCGCCGAGGATGTGCATGCGACCCTGCTTCGCCTGGGCGAGCGCGGTCTTCATGATCTCCTCGGTGATGCCCTGGATCTTGATGTCCATCTGCAGCGCCGACACGCCGTTGGCGGTGCCGGCGACCTTGAAGTCCATGTCGCCCAGGTGGTCCTCGTCGCCGAGGATGTCGCTGAGCACCACGAACTCGTCGCCTTCCTTCACCAGGCCCATGGCGATGCCGGCCACCGGGGCCTTCACCGGCACGCCGGCGTCCATCAGCGCCAGCGAGCTGCCGCAGACCGAGGCCATCGAGGACGAGCCGTTCGACTCGGTGATCTCCGAGACGACGCGGATCGTGTACGGGAACGACTCCATCGTCGGCATCACCGCCAGCACGCCGCGCTTGGCGAGGCGGCCGTGGCCGATCTCGCGGCGCTTCGGGCCCATCATGCGGCCCGCTTCGCCGACCGAGTAGGGCGGGAAGTTGTAGTGGAACAGGAAGTGTTCCTTGTACTCGCCGGCAACCGCGTCGATCACCTGGCCGTCGCGGGCGGTGCCGAGCGTGACCGCGACGATCGCCTGGGTCTCGCCGCGGGTGAACAGCGCCGAGCCGTGCACGCGCGGCAGCACGCCGACGCTGGCGCGGATCGGGCGGACGGTGTCGAGCGCACGGCCGTCGATGCGGACCTTGGTCTTGAGCACCGAATCGCGCATGGTCTGGTATTCGAGCTCGCCGAACTCCTTGGCGAGGACGGCCGGATTCCAGCCGTTGGCTTCGACCTGGTCGGCCAGGGAGGCGAGCACGTCCTTCTTCAGGGTGGCGATCGCGTCGCGACGCTGCAGCTTGTCGCGCACCGAGAACGCCTGCGCCAGCCGGTCGCCGATCGCGGCCTTCAGCGCCGAGACCATGCCGGCGTCGGCGTCGGCCGGGGCCCACTCCCACTTCGGCTTGCCGGCCTCGGCGACCAGCGCGTTGATCGCGTCGATCGCGACCTGCATCTGCTGGTGGCCGAACATCACCGCGCCGAGCATCACTTCCTCGGACAGCTCCTGGGCTTCGGATTCCACCATCAGCACGGCGTCGGCGGTGCCGGCCACCACGAGCTCCAGTGCCGACTCCTTCAGCTCGCTGACGGTCGGGTTGAGCAGGTACTGGCCGTCCTTGTAGCCGACCTTCGCCGCGCCGATCGGGCCGCCGAAGGGCGCGCCGGTCAGCGACACGGCGGCCGACGCGCCGATCAGGGCGAGGATGTCGCCGTCGATCTCCGGGTTCAGCGACATCACCGTGGCGATGACCTGCACCTCGTTGCGGAAGCCGTCGGGGAACAGCGGGCGCAGCGGACGGTCGATCAGGCGCGAGATCAGCGTTTCCTTCTCGGTGGCGCGGCCTTCGCGCTTGAAGAAGCCGCCGGGGATGCGGCCGCCGGCGTAGAACTTCTCCTGGTAGTCGACCGTGAGCGGGAAGAAGTCCTGCCCCTCGCGCGCCGTCCTGTTCGCGACTGCCGTGACCAGCAGCACGGTGCCTTCGCACTTGACCATGACCGCGCCGCCGGCCTGGCGGGCGATCTCTCCGGTCTCCAGCGTGACTTCATGCTTGCCGTACTGGAAGGTCTTGGTGATCTTCGACACGTGTATTCCTTGGGTTCTCTCTTGCTATGAACCACGCGCGGCCCCTGCCGTGCGCGGGCGGCCGCAGGATCGCGGCCCTGGAAAAAGCAAGACCGCGGCGCATTGCGGCGCCGCGGTCGGGGGTGTGGCTTACCGGCGCAGGCCCAGCTTCTGGATCAGGGCCTTGTAGCGCTCGGCGTCCTTGCGGTGCAGGTAGTCGAGCAGGCTGCGGCGGCGGTTGACCATCATCAGCAGGCCGCGCCGGCTGTGGTGGTCCTGCTTGTGGGTCTTGAAGTGCTCGGTGAGCTGGGTGATGCGGGCGGTCAGCAGGGCGACCTGGACTTCGGGGGAACCGGTGTCGTTCTCGCCGCGCTTGAATTCTTCGATGATGCTGGTGCTGTCGATGGACATGGAAAGCCTCTGGGAGATGCGTGGTCGGCAGACGCGCCTGGTGGCGCACCGCCTGGCCCGCCGCGTGCGGTTGGCAGATGCCAAGGGTGGTAAAGCCTCGGAATTGTAGCCCGCGCGGGCCTTTGCGGACAAGGCGTTAGCGCGCGGGCACCGGGTGTGCGGGCGGCTGGACGCAGGCCCAGGCGAACAGGCGCCGGGGCCGCAGCACGCCGGCCTCGTCCACCTGCCCGAGGCCGAGGACGCGCCCGTCCGCCCCCACCACCGAGACCTCGCCGGGCGGGCGGAAGCCGCCCTCGACCACCTGCCCCTGCCCCAGCCGGCGCGCCTGGAGGGCGTCCACGCGAACCTCCGGCCAGGCGGCCATGCCGGCCTCGATCGGCAGCAGGCACGCGTCCAGCCCGCGCAGGCCCCGGTCGGCGAGGGCTTCCAGCGCCTCCAGCGTCCACATCCTCGGCTCGCGGAACGGATCCACCCACAGCCGCCGCAGTTCGGCGACGTGGGCGCCGCAGCCGAGCGCCTCGCCGAGGTCGCGGACCAGGCTGCGGACGTAGGTGCCGGAGCCGCACTCCACGTGCAGCCGCAGCCGCGGCGGCGCGCCGGGCCCGTTCAGGTCGTCGATGAGGTCGGCCGCGGACTGCAGCTCGAACACGTGCACGTCCACCTCGCGCTCCTCGACCTCGATCGCCTCGCCGCGCCGGGCCTTGGCGTACAGCGGCTCGCCGCCGCGCTTGAGCGCGGAATACACCGGCGGGCGCTGGCGGATGCGGCCGGTGAGCCCGCGCAGGGCCACATCGATGCGGTCGAGGGTGAGCGCGGGCACGGGACGCTCGCGCAGCATCTGGCCCTCGGCGTCGTCGGTGTCGGTGGTGCTGCCGAGGGTCGCGACGGTGTCGTAGGCCTTGCGCGCGCCGAGCAGGCCGCCGGCGATCTTGGTCGCCTCGCCGAAGCAGACCGGCAGCAGGCCGGTGGCCAGCGGGTCGAGGCTGCCCGTGTGCCCGGCCTTCTCGGCCTGGAACAGGTGGCGCGCGCGCTGCAGGGCCTGGTTGGAGCTCAGCCCGCGCGGCTTGTCCAGCAGCAGGATGCCATCGAGCTTGCGCTGGGGCCGGCGCGGCGGGCGGCTCATCGTGGCGCGGGCCTCGCGGGCAAGATCAGGGTTCGCGCAACAGCTGGTCGATCCGCTCGCCGCGGTCGAGCGATTCGTCGTAATGGAAGTGCAGTTCCGGGACGTGGCGCAGCTTGACCGCGTGCGCCAGCTGGTGGCGCAGCTCGGGGGCCAGCGCCTTCAATCCCTTGATCGCCTCGGCCGCGCGCTCGGGCTGCAGCGCGGTGACGAACACCTTGGCGTGGGCGAGGTCGCGGCTGACCTCCACGTCCGAGACGCTGACCGACGGCAGCGCGTGCTCGCGCGCCGCCGCGTGGACCAGCGTGCCCACCTCGCGCCGGAGCTGGGCGGCGACGCGGTCGGTGCGATGGAAGGGCTTGCCCGGCATCGTCGGCTACAGGGTCCGCTGGACCTCGACGCGCTCGAAGCACTCGATCTGGTCGCCCGGCTTCACGTCGTTGTAGGCCTTCACGCCGATGCCGCACTCGGTGTTCGCGCGGACCTCGTCCACGTTCTCCTTGAAGCGGCGCAGCGACTCGAGTTCGCCCTCGAACACCACCACGCTGTCGCGCAGCACGCGGATCGGCTTGCTGCGCTTGACCACGCCCTCGACCACCATGCAGCCGGCGACGGCGCCGAACTTCGACGAGCGGAACACGTCGCGGACCTCGGCGATGCCGATGATCTCCTCGCGGATCTCGACGCCGAGGATGCCGGAGGCGACCTGCTTCACCTGGTCGATCACGTCGTAGATGATCGAGAAGTAGCGCAGGTCCACGCCGGTGGTCTCGATCACCTTGCGCGCCGAGGCGTCGGCGCGGACGTTGAAGCCGATGATGGTGGCCTTGGACGTGGCCGCCAGTTGCGCGTCGGATTCGGTGATGCCGCCGACGCCCGAGCCGATGACGTTGATCCGGATCTGGTCGTTGGACAGGCCGGTGAGCGCCTCGCGCAGCGCCTGCACCGAGCCCTGCACGTCGGCCTTCACGATCAGCGGCAGGCTGAGCTGGGCGGTGCCCTCGCCCATCTGCGCCATGATGTCTTCCATGCGGTTGCCGGCCTGGCTGACCAGCCTGGTCTCCCGGCGCTTGGCGTCGCGCTGCTGCGCGACCTCCCTGGCCAGGCGCTCGTCGGCGACCACCACGAAGTCGTCGCCCGCGTCCGGCACGCCGGACAGGCCCAGGACCTGCACCGGGATCGACGGGCCGGCCTCCTGCACCTGCTGTCCGGTCTCGTCGAACAGCGCGCGGACGCGGCCGTACTGCACGCCGCACACCAGGAAGTCGCCCTTGGACAGCAGGCCCTGCTGGACGAGCACGGTCGCGACCGGGCCGCGGCCCTTGTCCAGCGAGGACTCGATGACCACGCCGGAGGCGCGGCCCTCGGCGACGGCGCGCAGTTCCAGCACCTCGGCCTGCAGCGTGATGGCGTCGAGCAGGTCGTCCACGCCCTGGCCGGTCTTGGCCGAGAGCTCGATCATCTGCGTGTCGCCGCCGAATTCCTCGGCGACCACGTCCTGCGCCAGCAGCTCGTTCTTGACCCGCGACGGGTCGGCGTCGGACTTGTCGATCTTGTTGATCGCGACGATCAGCGGCACATTCGCCGCCTTGGCGTGCTGCACCGCCTCGATCGTCTGCGGCATCACGCCGTCGTCCGCGGCCACGACCAGCACCACGATGTCGGTGAGCTTCGCGCCGCGCGCGCGCATCTGCGAGAACGCCGCGTGGCCCGGGGTGTCGAGGAAGCTGATGACGCCCGTGCCGGTCTCGACGTGGTAGGCGCCGATGTGCTGGGTGATGCCGCCGGCCTCGCCCGAGGCGACCTTGGTGCGGCGGATGTAGTCCAGCAGCGAGGTCTTGCCGTGGTCGACGTGGCCCATGATGGTGACCACCGGCGGCCGCGCGACCTTCTCGCCCTGCACCGCCTCGGCGTGCGCCAGCAGCTCGCTCTCGGCGTCGTTGGCCTCGGCGGCGACGGCGGTGTGGCCCAGTTCCTCGACCACCAGCACCGCGGTGTCGTGGTCGATCGTCTGGTTGATGGTGGCCATCACGCCCATCTTGAACAGCGCCTTGACCACGTCGCCGCCCTTCAGGGCCAGCTTCTGCGCCAGGTCGGCGACGGTGATCGCCTCGCCGATCGCGACCTCGCGCACGATCGGCGCGGTCGGGCGGGTGAAGCCGGTGCCCGAGCGGGCCTGTTCGGCCTGGCGGCGCGCCGGCTTGGCCTTGCCGCGGCCGCTGCTGCGGCGCGCGCGGTCGGCGGCGCTGAGGTGCATCTGCCCGGCGAAGCGGCTGGTGCGGTCGTCGTCCTCGACGCCCGCGACCATCACGTGCGAGCCGCGCGTCTTGTGGCGGTGGCCGGCCTTGTCGGCGGTCGCCGGCTTCGGGTGGCCATGGCCGTGCGCCTTGCGCGGCGCGGCCTCGTCCTCGGGGGCCGGGACCGCGGCGGCGGCGAGCTCGGCCTCGCGCTTCGCGGCCTCCTCGGCCAGGCGCTGGCGCTCGGCTTCCTCGGCGCGGCGCTTGTCGGCCTCGGCCAGGCGCTGCTGCTCGGACAGGTTGCGCTGGCGCGACTCCTCCAGCTTGCGCAGGATTTCCGCGCGCTCCTGCTCCTCCGGGGATCCGGCGGGGCCCGCGGGGCCTTCGTCGGAAGGCTTCACCAGCGTGACCTTCTTGCGCACGACCACGTCCACCGTGTTGCGGTTCTTGCCGCCGCCGACGGTGAGCTCCTGCTTGCGGCTGCGGCTCAGCGTGATCTTGCGCGGCGCGGCCACTTCCTCGGCGGATTTCTCCGCCTTGCCGTGCGAGCGCTTGAGGAAGCCGAGCAGCTTGACCTTCTCGATGCTGGTGACGACCTGGTCGGGACCCTCGAAGCGCATGCCGGCCTCTGCCAGCTGCTCGAGCAGTTTGTCGACCGGCGTGTTCACCAGTTCGGCCAGCTTGCGGATCGTGGTTTGTTGCGACATTCCGGTTCCGTTTCTCGTGCCGTGCCCGCGGGTGCGGGCGGCAGGGGACTAGCGATTCTAACGTCCGCTCAGCCTTCCCGCTCCAGGCGGGCGATCTCCTCGGCGCGGGCGGCCAGGATCAGGGCCGCGGCGCGCGACTCGTCCAGGCCCTCGATGCCGAACTCGACGACTTCGTCGGCGCCCAGCTCGCCGAGGTCGTCGGCGGTGCGCACGCCATGCGAAGCCAGCGCGAAGGCGGTTTCCTCGTCCATGCCCTCGAGCTGCAGCAGGTCCTCGGCGGGCTGGTTCTCGTCCAGGCCCTCCTCGACCGCCAGGGCGTCGTTGAGCAGCGCGTCGCGGGCGCGCGAGCGCAGTTCCTCGACGATGTCCTCGTCGAAGCCCTCGACCGCGAGCAGCTCGCCGACCGGGACGTAGGCGATCTCCTCGACCGTGCTGAAGCCTTCCGAGACCAGGATGCCGGCGATCTCGTCGTCGACCTCGAGCTTCTCCTGGAACAGCGCGCGGGCGGCTTCCTGCTCCGCCTCCGACTTCGCCGCGACCTGGTCCTGGGTCATCACGTTGAGCTGCCAGCCCGACAGGCGGCTGGCCAGGCGCACGTTCTGGCCGCCGCGGCCGATCGCCTGCGCCAGCTTGTCCTCGGCGACCGCGAGGTCCATCGAGTGCTTTTCCTCGTCGACGATGATCGACTGCACCTCGGCCGGCGCCATCGCGTTGATCACGAACTGCGCCGGGTTGTCCGACCACAGCACGATGTCCACGCGCTCGCCGTTGAGCTCGTTGCTCACCGCCTGCACGCGCGAGCCGCGCATGCCGATGCACGCGCCGATCGGGTCGGTGCGGTTGTCGTAGGCCAGCACCGCGATCTTGGCGCGGTCGCCCGGGTCGCGGGCGCAGGCCTTGATCTCGACCAGGCCCTGGCCGACCTCGGGGACCTCGAGCTTGAACAGCTCGATCATGAATTCGGGCGCGGCGCGGCTGATGAACAGCTGCGGGCCGCGGATCTCGCTGCGCACGTCGTACAGGTAGCCGCGCACGCGGTCGCCGGCGCGCAGCGCGTCGCGCGGGATGCCCTTGTCCTTCGGGATGAAGGCCTCGGCGTTGCCGCCCAGGTCCACGTAGATGTTGCCGCGCTCCACGCGCTTGACCACGCCCGTCACCAGCTCGCCGACGCGGTCCTTCCACTGGTCCACGACCTGGGCGCGCTCGGCCTCGCGCACGCGCTGCACGATGACCTGCTTGGCGGCCTGCGCCGCGATGCGGCCGAAGTCCGGGTTCTCGATCTTCTCCTCGATGAAGTCGCCGACCTCGGCCTCGGGGCTCTCCTCGATCGCGTCCATCAGCCGGACCTGGCGGTCGGGCGACTCCATGACGACGTCGTCGGCCACCACTTCCCAGCGGCGGAAGGTCTCGTAGCTGCCGTCCTTGGGATCGACGGTCACGCGCGTCAGCACGTCCTGGTCGGGATAGCGCTTCTTGGCGGCGGACGCCAGCGCGGCCTCGATGGCCTCCAGGATCACGGACTCGGGCACGCCTTTCTCGGCGGCGACCGCGTCGACAACAAGCAGGAGTTCCTTGGACATAACCAGTCTTCTCTCTAGGGGGTCCGATGCATCACGAAGTTTTCTTGCCCGGCTTCTTCGGGGCCATGCCCAGCGCGGCCCAGTCAGGCACCAGCCGCGCCTTGTCGATGTTCTCCATCGCCACGGTGAATTCCGCGCCGTCGAGGTGGAACACGATGTCGTCGCCTTCCACCCGCAGGATCCGGCCCTGCAGCTTGCGGCGGCCGTCCTGCGGCAGCTTCAGCCCGACCTTGGCCTCCTCGCCGGCGAAGCGGGCGAACTGCGCCGGCGTGAACAGCGGCCGGTCCACCCCTGGCGAGGACACCTCCAGGGTGTAGTGGCCGCTGATCGGGTCGGACACGTCGAGCTGGGCCGAGACCTCGCGGCTCACCGCCTCGCAGTCCTCGATGCCCACCTGCCGCTCGTTGCCCTCGGGCAGGTCGATGTACAGCCGCAGCACCGCGCCGCCGGGCGCCGGCAGGTATTCCACGCCCAGCAGCACCAGCCCGAGGGCTTCGACCGTCGGGGCCAGCAATGCCGAGATTTCGTTGGCCTTCGCGTTCATGCGCGTCGTGTCCGTTGGCGGCTGCGTGAAACCGGAAACAAAAAGGGGCCGCAAGGGCCCCTTTCCAATCGCCAGCATTGGTTCGCTGGATTTCGGCGCATCCGCGAGCAGCACGGACACGGACCCAAGCCTTCGCAAACGAAAAAGGCTCCGAGGAGCCTTCGTCGCAGCGAGCTGGTAGCGGGGGCAGGATTTGAACCTGCGACCTTCGGGTTATGAGCCCGACGAGCTGCCAGACTGCTCCACCCCGCAACAGACGGAGAATTGTGCCTGAATGCCCCGTTGCGGGCAAGTGGCCTAGATGAACGCGGCCTGGCACCAGGCCATGATCGGGTTCCAGAACAGGCCGAGCACGACCAGCGCCAGCGCGTTGACGCCGAGCATCCAGCGCACCGGCTTGTCCTGCCGCGGCTCCGGCACGCCCTGCGGCGGCTCGTCGAAGTACATGGCCTTGACCACGCGCAGGTAGTAGAAGCAGCCGATCACCGCGCAGACGATGCCGACGATCGCCAGCCACAGCATCCCGCCCTCGATGGCCGCGCGCAGCACCGCGAGCTTGGCCCAGAAGCCCAGGAACGGCGGGATGCCGGCGAGCGAGAACATCGCGCAGAGCATCATCCCGGCCAGCCACGGGCTGCGCTGGTTCAGGCCCTTGAAGTCGTCCAGCGTGTCGGCCTCGTAGCCCTTGCGCGAGAGCACGATGATCGCGCCGAACGCGGCGGCCGACATGATCGCGTAGCTGATCATGTAGAACATCGCCGCGGCGTAGCCCTCGGCGCCGCCGCCCGCGAGGCCCAGGAACACGAAGCCGATGTGCGACACCGCCGAGTAGGCGAGCATGCGCTTGAGGTTGGCCTGCATGATCGCGACCAGGTTGCCGATCACCAGCGAGGCGGTGGCCAGCAGCGCCAGCAGC
>DASWQG010000052.1:0-5658 GCA_036403775.1 Luteimonas sp. | reverse complement strand
CCCAACGACGGCAACGTGATCGCCGGCGTGCGCGGGAACGTCACGAAGCAGTGCGCGCAGTTCCCGGTCTACGGCTAGCCGGTGCACTGCCCGTTCTGCCAGCACGCGGATACCCGGGTCATCGACTCGCGCGTGAGCGAGGACGGGGCGACGATCCGCCGGCGGCGTGAATGCGAGGCCTGCGGCGAGCGCTTCAGCACGCTGGAGACGATCGAACTCAAGCTGCCGGTGATCATCAAGAGCGACGGCCGCCGCGACCAGTTCGACGCGCGCAAGCTGCGCCAGGGCTTCGACCGCGCGCTGCAGAAGCGCCCGGTCTCGGAGGAGCAGATCGAGGCGGCGGTGCGCGCGGTCGTGCACCAGTTGCGCATGACCACCGAGCGCGAGATCGCCTCGCGCCGGGTGGGCGAGTTCGTCATGGCCGAGCTGCGCAAGCTCGACCACGTCGGCTACGTGCGCTTCGCCTCGGTCTATCGCGCCTTCGAGGACGTGGCCGACTTCCGCGAGGAGCTCGACCGCCTGGAGCACGACCTCCCGGGCGAGGGGCAGCTGCCGCTGCTGGGCGCGGACGTGGTGCCGATCGACCGTCACGCGGACAAGAAGAAGAAATGACCGAAGGCCCCCGATTCTCCGCCACCGACCACGCGATGATGGCGCGCGCCCTGCGCCTGGCCGAACGCGGCGCCTACACCACCAAGCCCAACCCGATGGTCGGGTGCGTGATCGTGCGCGACGGCGAGATCGTCGGCGAGGGTTTCCACGAGCGCGCCGGCGGCCCGCACGCGGAAGTGTTCGCGCTCGAGGGCGCGCGGGAGCGGGCGAAGGGCGCCACCGCCTACGTCACCCTGGAGCCGTGCTCGCACACCGGCAAGACCGGCCCCTGCGCCGACGCGCTGGTCGCCGCGGGCGTCGCCCGCGTCGTCGGCGCGATGGCCGACCCGAACCCGAAGGTCAACGGCGGCGGCTACGGCAAGTTGCGCGAGGCCGGCGTCCAGGTCGAAGCCGGGTTGATGGAGGCGCAGGCGCGCGCGCTGAACCGCGGCTTCCTGTCGCGGATCGAGCGCGGCCGCCCGTGGCTGCGGGTCAAGCTGGCGACCAGCCTGGACGGCCGCAGCGCGCTCGCGTCGGGCGATTCGAAATGGATCAGCGGCGAGGCCGCGCGCGCCGACGTGCAGCGCTGGCGCGCCCGTTCCGGCGCCCTGCTCACTGGCGCCGGCACGGTGCTGGTGGACGATCCGCACCTGACCGTGCGCCTGCCCGACAACGTCCCGTTCGTGCCGCCGCTGCGGGTGGTGCTGGACCCGGGACTGGCGACCGTGGCGCGCGGCCACATCCGCGACGGCAGCGCGCCGACCCTGTACCTGCACGCGCCCGACGCGCGGATGCCGCGCGGCATCGACGCGCAGCACGCGCACGTGCCGGTGCACGCCGGCCTGATCGACCTGCGCGCGGTGATGGCGCTGCTCGCCGAGCGCCAGGTCAACGAGGTGCAGGTCGAAGCCGGCGCCACCCTGGCCGGCGCGTTCCTGGCCGCAGGCCTGGTCGACGAACTGCTGCTGTACGTTGCGCCGCTGATGCTCGGCGAGCGCGCGCGGCCCTTGTTCGAAGGCCTGCACATCGACGCGATGACCGAACGCCTGGCGCTGGACATCGTCGAGACCCGTCGCATCGGCGACGACGTGCGCGTGCTGCTGCGGCCGAAAGCGCCATGACCACGGCGGCGGCGGCCTTCCACGACCATTTCTCCGCGGTCGCGGCCGATTACGCGAGCGCGCGTCCGGAGTACCCCGTCGACCTCTTCGCCTGGATCGCGTCCGTGGCGCCGGCGCCCGGCCTGGCCTGGGAGGCCGGTTGCGGCAGCGGGCAGGCCAGCCGCGGGCTGGCGAGCGTGTTCGCGCGGGTCCACGCCACCGATCCCAGCGCGGCGCAGGTGGCGCAGGCGACCGGCCCGGCCAATATGCATTTTGCGGTGGAGCCGGGCGAGCGCTGCTCGCTCGACGACGGCAGCGCGGACGCCGGCTGCGTCGCGCAGGCGCTGCACTGGTTCAGGCGCGACGACTACTTCGCCGAATGCGCGCGCGTCCTGCGCCCGGGCGGCGTGCTGGTCGCCTGGGGCTACCAGGACATCGTCGTGCCCGACGCGCTCGCCGACGCCAATGCCGCGCTGCAGCGGCGGATCGCCGCGCACTGGCCGCCGGAGCGGCGCCTGGTCGACGAGGGCTACGCCGGCTTCGACTGGCCGTTCCCGGCGATCGAGGCACCGTGCTTCGAGATGCGCGCGCACTGGACGTTGCCACGCCTGCTCGCCTACTTCGCCAGCTATTCGGCCAGCCAGCGCTGCCGCGAGGCGACGGGGAAGGATCCGGTCGCGGCGCATGCCGCGGACCTGGCGAACGCCTGGGGTGACCCTGGCGTTGCCCGCGAGGTGTCGTGGCCGCTGTTCGTGCATGCCCGGCGGAAGCCCGCCTGATGTTCACCGGCCTGGTCCAGGGCGTCGGCACGCTGCTCGCGCGCGAGCCGCGCGGTGGCGACGCGCGCTTGCGCATCGCCTTCGGCACGCTCGACGCGCCCGACGTCGCGCTGGGCGAAAGCATCGCGGTCAACGGCTGCTGCCTCACTGTCGTCGGCTTCGACGCCGCGGGCTTCGAGGCGGACGCCTCGAACGAGACGCTGGCGCTGACCACGCTCGGCCAGCTGCCGCCCGGCGCCGCCCTCAACCTGGAGCGCGCGTTGCGCGCCGACGACCGCCTCGGCGGCCACCTGGTCAGCGGCCACGTCGACGGTATCGGCCGCGTGCTGGCGATCGCGGCCGACGGCCGCGCGCAGCGCTGGCGCTTCGCCGCGCCGGCGCCGCTGCGCCGCTACATCGCCAGGAAGGGCTCGATTACCGTGGACGGCACCAGTCTCACCGTCAACGCCGTGGATGCGGACGGGTTCGAGGTCATGCTGGTGCCGCATACCGTCGCGCACACCGCATTCGCCGCGACCCGCGCCGGCGACGCGGTCAACCTGGAAGTGGACCTGGTCGCGCGCTACGTCGAGCGCCTGCTGGCCGAAAGGAGCAACGAGGCATGAGTTTCGCCACGATCCCGGAACTGCTGGAGGAGCTCCGCGCCGGGCGCATGGTCGTCATCGTCGACGACGAGGACCGCGAGAACGAGGGCGACCTGATCATGGCCGCCGAACTGGTGCGGCCGCAGGACATCAACTTCATGGTCACCCACGCGCGCGGCCTGGTGTGCCTGTCGCTGACCCGCGAGCGCTGCCGCCAGCTCGGCCTGCCGCCGATGGTGCGCGACAACACCTCGCCGCACGGCACCAACTTCACCGTCAGCATCGAGGCCGCCGAAGGCGTCACCACCGGGATCAGCGCGTACGACCGCGCGCACACGGTGCGCACCGCGGTGCGCCCGGATGCCGGCCCGTCCGACCTGTCGCAGCCCGGCCACATCTTCCCGCTGCAGGCGCAGCCCGGCGGCGTGCTCAACCGCGCCGGCCACACCGAGGCCGCCAGCGACCTGGCGCTGCTGGCGGGGATGGAGCCGGCCGGGGTGCTGGTGGAGATCCTCAATCCCGACGGCTCGATGGCGCGACGCCCCGAGCTGGAGCGCTTTGCCCGCGAGCATGGCCTCAAGCTCGGCTCGATCGAGGACCTGATCCGCCATCGGCTCGAGACCGAGCACACGGTGGAGCGCGTGGACGAACGCGACATCGAGACCGCCCATGGCCCGTTCCGGCTGTACACCTACCGCGACCGGCTGAACCATGCGCTGCACTTCGCGCTGGTCCGCGGCACGCCCGATGCCGCGACGCCGGCGCTCGTCCGCGTGCAGCTGCGCAACCTGCTGTCGGACGCGCTGCACTGGCGCCGCCCCGATTTCGGCCCCGCCGTCGGCGACGTGCTGGCGCGCATCGCCGCCGAGGGCCGCGGCGCGCTGCTGCTGCTGGGCGAACCGCACCGCGGCACCGCCGAGCAGGCGGAGGCGCTGCTCGCCCGCCTGCGCGCGCCGCAACCCGAGGAGGACGCCAACACGGCCAGGGCCGGCGTCCTCGCCGAATGGCGGCGCAACGGCGCCGGCAGCCAGGTCCTCGCCGACCTGGGCTACGGCAAGCTGCGCGTGCTCGGCACGCCGCGGCGCCAGGTGGGGCTGGCGGGCTACGGGCTGGAAGTGGTCGAGTACCTGCCGCTGCCCTGAGCGGCGCCCACGGGACCGCCACCCGGCTCCGGTAGAATGTGCGGCCCCTCCATGGCCGTCAGCCCATGCCGCATTTCGAAGGCGACCTGCGCGCCCCCGCGGGCGTCCGCTTCGCCATCCTCGCCAGCCGCTGGAACCCGCGCGTCGTGGACGCGCTGGTGGCCGGCGCGCGCAAGGCGTTCGCGGAGCACGGCGTGGGCGAGGACGCGCTGGACGTGGTCCGCGTGCCGGGCGCGTGGGAGCTGCCGCTGGCGGCGGCACGGCTGGCGCGCGGCGGCGGCCATGCCGCGATCGTGGCGCTGGGCTGCGTGGTGCGCGGCGACACGCGCCATTACGAGCAGGTGGCGGATGGCTGCGCGCAGGGCCTGATGCGGGTCGCGCTGGACCACGGCGTGCCGGTCTGCAACGGCGTGCTTGCGGTGGAGGCGCATGCCGACGCCGAGAAGCGCGCCGGTGGGAGCCACGGCAACAAGGGCGAGGAGGCGGCGATGGTCGCGATCGAGATGGCGCAGCTGCTCGGCCAGCTGCCCGCGGGGCAAGGCGCATGAACCGGCGACGCAACCCGAACGGCATCGACCCCGTGCACCGCTCGCGCGCGCGCCGTCGCGCGCTGCAGGCGGTGTACGCCTGGCAGGTGGCCGGCGGCGCGGCGCAGCAGGTGATCGCGCAGTTCGCGCACGAGCAGGCCAAGGAAATCGCCGACCTCGAGTACTTCGAGGACCTCGTGCGGGGCGTGTTGCGCCTGGCGCCGTCGCTGGACGAGGCCCTGTCCGCCTTCGTCGACCGCGGCATGGAGCAGGTGGACCAGGTCGAGCGCGCCGCGCTGCGGATCGCCGCCTACGAACTGCTGCACCGGCCCGACATTCCCTATCGCGTGGTCATCAACGAGGCGATCGACAGCACCAAGCGCTTCGGCTCCGAGCACGGCCACACCTACGTCAACGGCGTGCTCGACAAGGCCGCCGCGGAATGGCGCGCGTCCGAGTTCAACGCGCCGCGCCGCGCCTAGCCGCGCAGCCCGGGGCGCGGCCGTGGAATTCGCCCTCATCGAACGCATTGCCCGCCGCGTCGCCGCCCGCGACGACGTGCCGCTGGGCATCGGCGACGACGCCGCGCTGCTGAAGGTGCCGCCCGGCCACTGGCTGGCGGTGGCCACCGACACGCTCCACGACGGGGTGCATGTCCCCGCCGGCACGCGCGCCGACCACCTCGGCTGGAAGGCGCTGGCCGTCAACCTTTCCGACCTCGCCGCGAGGGCGGCGACGCCCGCGTGGGCGAGCTTGTCGCTGTCGCTGCCGCACGCGGACGAAGCGTGGCTGGAGGCCTTCCTCGACGGCTTCCTCGCCCTGGCCGACGCGCACGGCGTCGCGCTGGTCGGCGGCGACACCACCCGCGGCCCGTCGTCGCGGGCGGCGACGCGGCGGGCGATGCGTTCGATGAGGGCGAATTCCACGGCCGCGCC
>DASWQG010000051.1:0-7993 GCA_036403775.1 Luteimonas sp. | reverse complement strand
TCTGGCTCGCCGACGCCCACGCGACCGGGCTGCGCCTGGCCGAACACGCCCTGCGCGCGGCGCCGCGCAGCCACCTGCTGCACTATGTCCACGGCAACCTGCTGCGGCACCTTGGCCGGGCAGGAGAGGCGACGGCGGCCTTCGAGCGCTGCCTGGCGCTGTCGCCGGGATTCGCCGAAGGCCACTGGGCGCTCGCCTACCACCAACCCTCCGAGCCGCGGGGCGCGCGCGTGCCGCGCGTGCGCGCGGCCCTCGACGCCGCGCCCGACGACCCGCTGCAGCGCGCCTTCCTCGGCTACGCCCTGTTCAAGGAACTCGACGACGCCGGCGACTGCGAGGCCGCATGGCCCGCGCTGGCCGATGCCGCGGCGGCGATGCGGGGCACGCTGAAGCCGTCGCGCGAACGCGAAGATGCGACGCTCCATGCCGTGCTGGAGGCCTTCGGGCAGCGACAGCGGGCGTCGGCCGGACCCGCCTCACCGGACCACACGCCGGTGTTCATCGTCGGTATGCCGCGGACGGGCACGACCTTGCTGGAGCGGATCCTCGGCAACCACAGCCGCGTCGCCAGCGGCGGCGAACTCAATGCCTTCGGCACCAGCGTGTCGCTGGCGCTGGACCAGGCCTACGCGGCACCTCCGACCGCCGCGCAGGCGCGCGCGGCTGCCGCACTCGACCCGGCCGGCCTCGGCGCGGCCTACCTGGAGCGCACGGCGCACCTGTACGGCGACCGCAGCCACCTGCTCGACAAGAACCCGCTCAACCTGTGGAACGCGGGACTGGTCGCGCGGGCGCTGCCGCAGGCGCGGATCCTGTGCCTGGTCCGCGAGCCGATGGATGCGTGCTTCTCCAACTACAAGGAACTGTTCCCGGGCGGCGCCTACGACTACAGCTACGACCTCGGCGACCTGGCCGCGCACTGGCGCCGGTTCGACGCGCTGGCCAGGCACTGGCAGGCGACGCTGCCGGGGCGCTTCATGACGGTCTCGTACGAGGCGCTGGTCGCGGATCCGGCCGCCGTCGCGGGCGAGGTGCTGGCGTTCTGCGGGTTGGACTTCGAGCCCGGCTGCGTGGACATCACCCGCAACCAGGCGCCGGTGTCCACCGCGAGCAGCTCGCAGGTGCGCCAGCCGATCCATCGCAAGGCGGTGGGCGCGTGGCAGCGCTACGCCGGCCCGCTGCAGCCGCTGCGCGCCGCGCTCGACGCCGCGACGGGACGCGGCTGATGGCGTCGCCGTCCGGATTCCAGGCGCTCTGGCAGCAGGCGCACCGCCACGCCGAGCGCCGCGAGTGGGACCAGGCCAAGGCCTGCTTCAACGCGATCCTCGCCGAGCGTCCCGACGATCCGGCGGTGCTGACGCAGCTGTCCTACATCTGCTCGCGGGCCGGGCAGTACCGCGCCGCGCGCGCCGCGGCCTTGCGCGCGAGCACGCACCCCGGCCCGATGCCGCCCGCCGTGCTGAAGCAGCTGCTGCCGCGCTTGCGCACCTTCAACGAGGCCGAAGCCTTCCACCGCCTGCTCGACCGGCTCGGCCCCCTGGAACGGATCCCGGTACCGATGCTGCTGGCCTGCGCGGCGCAGCTGAGCTACTTCAACGAGCAGGAGCGCGCGCTGGCCTACCTCGACGAGGCGAAGCGCGCCGACCCCGACTATCCCGGCACGCTGATGTCGCGCGGGCAAGTGCTCACCTATCTCGCGCGCTTCGAGGAAGCCGAGGCCGACCTGCTGCGCAGCCAGCGGCGAGCGCCCGAGTTCGCGCAGGTCTACTGGCTGCTGTCGCGGCTGCGCAAGCAGACGCCCGCGGACAACCACGTCGCGCAGATCCGGGAACAATTGCAGCGCCCGGGACGCACGCCGGCGGACATCGCATTGCTGGGCTTCGCTTTGCACAAGGAACTGGACGACCTCGGCGACATCGCCGGCGCGGCCGCGGCGCTCGACCAGGCCTGCCGGGCCAAGCGATCCCAGCTCGACTATGATCCGGCGGACTCGCTGCGGCTCGTGGATGCGCTCATCGCCTTCGCGCCGCCGGCGACCGCCGCGCGCGCGCCGCGCGACGTACCGGGCGAGCGCACGCCGCTGTTCATCGTCGGCATGCATCGCTCGGGCACGACGCTGCTGGAGCAGCTGCTCGACGGGCACTCGCAGGTGCAGGGCGTCGGCGAGCTCTACGATTTCACCGCGCAGATGCGCTACGCCACCGACCACCACTGCCGCGGCGTGATCGACGCGACCATTGCCGAGCGCGCGGCGGGCGTCGACTTCGCCGCGGTCGGCCAGGGGTACCTCGCGGGCCTGGAGTGGCGCCTGGGCGAACGCCGCTGCTTCACCGACAAGCTGCCGTCCAACTTCCTCAACCTGGGCTTCATCTGCAGCGCGCTGCCGCAGGCGCGGATCCTGCACATGGTCCGCGACCCGGTGGAGGTGTGCTTCTCCAACCTGCGCGAGCTGTTCTCCGATGCCAATCCCTACTCGTACGACCAGCGCGAGCTGGCCGCGTACTACCGGCAGTACCAGCGGCTGATGGCGCATTGGCGCACGCACTGGGGTGATCGCATCCTCGACATCGACTACACCGCGCTCACCCGCGATCCGGAGGCGGTGATGCGCAAGGTCACGGCGTTCTGCGGGCTGGAGTTCGAGCCGGCGATGATGGCGATGGAGGGGCGCACGCGCGGCGTGGCGACGGCGAGCGCGGTGCAGGTGCGGCAGCGGATCGTGGCGCGCCCGCAGCCGAAGTGGAAGCCGTACGAGGCCTACCTGCAGCCGTTGATCGAAGCGCTGGGCTAGAGATCCTGCTCGTAGCGGACGTAGGGGACGGTGCCTTCGCCGTCCTCGAGGCTGCTCGCCGAGAACGGATTCTTGCCGCGGGTCACGACGTTGTCGGCGCCGACCGTGAGCTGGCCGCTCCACGGCGTGCGCCAGGTCAGGCCGACCCCGAGGCCGCTGAAGGCCGGCTGCCCCGGCGTATCGAGCACGTGGCCGACGATGCTGGCGCCGAACGCGCCGATGCCGCCGCCCAGCGTCAGCGATTTGCTGCGCCAGCGGTCGGCGAGATCCGGCGTGGCTTCGGAGGCCGGCACCAGCCGCGCCCGCGCGACCGTGCCCGCGATCGAGACGAAGCCTTCGTTGGGGAGATCCTTCTGCGCGAACACGGTGAGGTCCTTGACGTCCACCTTGCCGCGCGGCGCGCCGGGCGTCAGCCAGGCGGGCAGGGACTCGCGGCCGCTGCCGGCGAGCGCCCCGATGCGGTTGCCGTTGCGGTTGAACGCGGCGCCCGCGGTCACGTGCTGGTCGCGCTGTTCCAGGCGCTCGCCCAGCGTCGCGAGCAGGCAGTTGTTCGGCAGCTGGCCCAGGCCGCTGCTGAAGTTGCCCTTGCCGTTGCACAGCACCGCGAGCGAATCGCTGGCGTCCAGGCCGTAGGTGGCGTCGAGCATGTTGTTGCCGAAGCGCCAGCGGCTGGAGACCTGCGACTCCTGCGCCGGTTCGAGCACGAGGTAGGCCTCGAGCTTGCCACTGGCCTTGTTCCACACCGGCAGCCACGCACTGTTGGCGGGTCGCGTCTGCGCCATGGCGCCTGCCGACACGCACATGGCGAGCAGCAGGGTCGCGGCGAGCTTGGGCAACTTCGCTTTCACGGCGGGTGTGACCTTGTCGTTCCGGGGGAGTTCCCGGAAAGATGCGCCTCGAATCTAACCGGTTTATGTTTATTTAACAATCGCGGAAACGTGAAGGCCGCCGCATTCACTGCAATCGGTCAGATCCTTCGGCGGTCGGGCGGGGTTCGAACAAGGCGGAGATTTCACCCGGGGAATAACGGTACTGCTCGCCGCAGAACTCGCAGCGGACCAGGGCCTCGCCGGTTTCCGCCGCGGCGGTGGCTTCCTCCTCGCCCAGGCCCTGGAACATGGCCGAGACCCGGTCGCGCGAGCAGGAGCATCCGAAGGCCAGCGGCTTTCCGCCCAGCGCCTCCACGCCCTCTTCGTGGAACAGCCGGTGCAGGAGCGTCTCTGCCGGCAGGGCGAGCAGTTCCTCCGCGCCCAGGGTGTCGAACAGGGCCGTGGCCCGGTTCCAGCCATCCTCGTCGCCGCTGTCGCCCGGCAGCTTCTGCAGCATCAGCCCGGCGGCGGCCTGCCCGTCGGCCGCAAGCAGGAGCCGCGTGGGCAGCTGTTCGGACTGGCGGAAGTAGTCCTCGAACGCGCCGGCCAGGGAATCGGATTCCAGGGGCACCAGGCCTTGGTAGCGGATCGGTTCGCGGCCGCCCGGGGCCGGGTTCTCGATCGTGATCGCCATCACCGCGCCGTCGCCGAGGGCGCGCAGGTCGCGCGACAGCGGACCATCGCCCTCGACCTGGGCGATGCCGCGCACGGTGCCCGCGGCCGTGCACTCGGCGAACAGCGTACGCAGCGGGCCGTTGCCGCGGAGCTGCACCGACAGCCGGCCTTCGACCTTGGCATGCCCGGTGAACAGCGCGGCGGCGGCCGTGGCCTCGCCAAGCAGTTCGACCACCGCGGCCGGATGGTTGGCCTCGGCTTCGGCGCGCGCGCGGACCTGCTGCCAGGCTTCGTCCAGGTGCACGCGAACGCCGCGCACGCCGGCATGCGGCAACAGGAACCGGGTGAGGAGGTCGCGGTCGTGCGGCATGGCGTCGGGCATGGCGATAATGGGAAGGTGCAGTCCAGCACACTCAATGGGGGCGGCGTGCGATGAGGCAAGCGCGGCGACGCGGCGGCGAGGCCGCCATTCGGCCGCGGCGGCGCCGGCGCTGGGTGCGCTGGCTGTGGCTGCTGCCGTTGCTGTTCGTCGTGGCGACCACGCTGCAGGTCGCCGCGCTGCGCTTCATCGACCCGCCGTTTTCCGCGTTCATGGCGGCGCGGCAGCTGCAGGCCTGGGCCGGCGGCGACTGGGGGTTCCGCATCGCCCACGAATGGCGCGACCTGGAGGCGATGGCGCCGAGCGTGCCGCTGGCGCTGGTGGCCGCGGAGGACCAGCGCTTCCCCGAGCACCATGGCTTCGACCTGGATGCCATCGAGAAGGCGCGCCGCAACAACGCCCGCGGCCGCAAGGTGCGCGGCGCCAGCACCATCAGCCAGCAGGTGGCGAAGAACCTGTTCCTGTGGAGCGGGCGCAGCTGGGTGCGCAAGGGCATCGAGGCCTGGTACACGGTGCTGATCGAGCTGCTGTGGCCGAAGCATCGGATCCTGGAGGTCTACGCCAACGTCGCCGAGTTCGGCGATGGCGTCTACGGGGTGCAGGCTGCCGCACGCGGTTTCTTCGGTCGCGATGCGGCGCGGCTGACGCCGGCCCAGTCGGCGCGCCTGGCGGCGGTGCTGCCCAGCCCCAGGCGATACAACGCGCGAAACCCGGGCCCGTACGTGCAGCGCCGCAGCCGCAACATCGAACGGCAGATGCGCCAGCTGGGCGCGGGTTACCTCGATACAATCGCCCCATGACCCGGGACCGGCTGACGGTGGTGGTGGCGGCTTTCAACGAGGCCGAGTCGCTGCCGGTGCTGCATCCCCGCATCGCCGCGGTGCTGGACGGCCTGCGCGGCGAGGACATCGACGGCCGCGTGCTCTACGTGGACGACGGCAGCCGCGACGCCACCTGGGCGGTGTTGCAGCGGATCGCCGACGCCGACCCTCGGGTTTCGCTGCTGCGACTGTCGCGCAACTTCGGCAAGGAAGCCGCGCTGACCGCGGGGCTGGACCTGGTGGACGAGGGCGCCGCCCTGATCCTGGACGCCGATGGCCAGGATCCACCGGAATTGATCCCCGGGTTCGTGGCGCGCTGGCGCGAGGGCCACGACGACGTCCACGGCACGCGCACCGAGCGTGCGGGCGAGGGCCTGCTCAAGCGCGGCACCGCGCACCTGTTCTACCGCGTGATCGGCCGGCTGTCGCATACGCCCATCCCCGAGGACACCGGCGATTTCCGCCTGCTGTCGCCGCGCGCGCTGGCGGCCCTGCGCCAGCTGCGCGAGCGGCACCGCTTCATGAAGGGCCTGTTCGGCTGGGTCGGTTTCAACCGCAGCGCGATCCCCTACCAGCGGGACGCGCGCCTCGCCGGGCGGAGCAAGTTCAATTTCTGGAAGCTGTGGAATTTCGCGCTGGAGGGCATCACCAGCTTCTCCACCGCCCCCTTGCGGCTGGCCACCTACCTGGGCGTGGCGACGGCGCTGCTGGCCTTTGCCTATGCGCTGGGGATCGTGGTGACGGCGCTGCTCTGGGGCGACCCGGTCGCCGGCTGGCCCACGATGATGGCCGTGATCCTGCTGCTGGGTGGCGTCCAACTGGTCGCGCTTGGCCTGATCGGCGAATACCTGGGCCGCCTGTACATGGAATCCAAGCAGCGGCCGCTGTACCTGGTCCAGGACTGGCGGCCGGCCCGGGCGTCCGGCGCCGCCGTGGCTGCCAACCCGGCCGGGCCGGGAGTATGCTCGACCGTGTCCCCTGGCGAAGGAGATGGCCATGCGCAGCGTTCGGCAATTGCTGGAGGCCAAGGCCCCTGAAGTCTTCGCCATCGGACCCGACGACCCGGTCGTCGACGCGATCCGGCTGATGGCGGACAAGCGGATCGGCGCGCTGCTGGTGATGCAGGGCGGCAAGCTGGTCGGGATCGTCTCCGAGCGCGATTACGCGCGCAAGGTGGTGCTGCAGGGCAAGTCGTCCAGGGACACGCCGGTACGCGACATCATGACCGCGGAGGTGATGACCGTCGGACTCGACGACACCGCGGAGCACTGCATGCAGCTGGTGACCAACCGTCGCATCCGCCACCTGCCGGTGATGGACGGGGGACACGTGCTCGGCGTCGTCTCGATCGGCGACCTGGTGCGCGCGGTGATCGAGGACCAGCAGGTCGAACTCGACCAGCTGCAGCGCTATATCGCGGGGTAGTGTGGACTTGGGTCGGAGACCGTCTCACCGGCCGACCATGGGTCGGCCCTACAGGGGGGTGCAGGCCAGCTCGTTCGCCGCGTCGTCCTGCGACAACCGGGCCCCGTCCTCGCCGACGGTGAAATAGATCGAACCGCCCGAGAATACCGGCGGCGCGCTGCCGGCGATGCGCGAGACCACGACCTGCTGTCCATCGGGCAGCGCGACCTGCGCGGTGCCGTCGGCCAGCACCGTCACTTCGGTGCCGGCATCGCAGCGGTAGCGCATGGTCACGCCCGCGTTGTCCTGCGCGGCGCCTTCGCCGGCATCGGTAGCCGCCCCGCTGGCCTCCGCGGAAGCCGCGTCGTCCGTGGCCGCTGCCGGTGGCTCCGCAGGCCCGGAGCAGGCGGCCATCAGGCAGGCGGCAACGGTGGCGGCCATCAGCAGGGGGGCAACGGTGCGCATGGTTCCATCCTCCAGCATCGTGGACGGCCATCGTGGCCGCGGACGTGTCGTGGACAGGTGTAGGGCCCTACGGTAACGCGTCCAGCACCCGTTGCGCAGGCAACGATGCGAGGGGATCGCCGACGATCGCGGCAAAACGCGGGCGGACGAGGCCCACCTGCGCGGGCGACGGGCCCGGGCCGAACACGGCGACGCCGCGGCAGCCCAGGTGCGAGGCCAGGTGGGTCGGGCCGCTGTCGTTGCCGAACACGCAGTCCGCGCGGAGCAGGACGCTGGCGAGTTGCGGGATGCTGAGCGGACGCCCGTCGTCGAGCAGTGGCTCGCCCGGCATGGCCTCGAGCGCGGCCATCTCGTCGGGTCCGGGCACCGAGAACACCCGCAGCCCTCGCGCCTGCAGCAGGCTCGCCAGCTCGGCATAGCCGGGCCAGCGTTTCCCGGGATGGCGCGCCGACGCGCCCGGCAGCAGCACCGCGAACCGCGAGCGCAGCGGGTCCTCCAGCGAGCCCGGCAGTGGCGCCGCGAGCCACCGAGGGTGCGGCGAGCGCGCGTGCACGACGGGCACGCCGCAGGAGGCCAGTTGCGCCGCATGCCGCTCCAGCACCGGCGTGGCGCGGTCGCCGCGACCGCTGGCCCGTTCGCCGATGCACCA